>DATNPC010000504.1:0-9048 GCA_036703375.1 Allocoleopsis sp. | reverse complement strand
GGAAGATATTCAGGATAGTACAAAGGCTCTGCACCAAAATCAAGAAGAACTCAAGCAAGCGTTGTACAATCTGCAAACTACCCAATCTCAACTGATCCAGGCGGAAAAGATGTCTAGCTTGGGTCAACTCGTTGCAGGCGTTGCTCACGAGATTAACAATCCGATTAACTTCATTTATGGAAATCTGATTTATGTCAATGAGTACACCCAAGATTTACTCAACCTAATTCATCTCTACCAGCAACACTATCCTAATCCCGACCCCTCAATTGCCGCACAGCTTGAAGAGGTAGAGCTGGAATTCTTGGCTGAAGATTTTCCTAAACTGCTGGATTCTATGCAGCTTGGCACTGAACGGATTCGTCAAATTGTGCTTAGCTTACGAAATTTCTCTCGTCATGATGAAGCACAGCTTAAAAAAGTTGATATTCATGACGGTATTGATAGTACTCTTTTAATTTTACAGTATCGATTGAATGAAACTAGAGGGTCTACCTCTATTGAAGTGATTAAGGATTATGGCGTATTACCTGAAGTTGAGTGCTATGCCGGAGCCTTAAATCAAGTATTTATGAATATTATTAATAACGGCATTGACGCTTTATTAGAAGTTCAAGACAACAATAAACGAGAAATTAGAATTCAGACTCAAGTTAAAGACTCGAATTGCGTGATAATAGCGATCGCGGATAATGGGCCAGGAATGACTCACGAGATACAGCAGCGAATATTTGACCCTTTTTTTACTACAAAACCCGTAGGGAGAGGGACAGGCTTAGGGCTATCCATTAGTTATCAGATTATAGTAGAACAACATGGAGGCCAGCTCAGTTGTAGTTCTGCTCTAGGCAAAGGAACACAATTTTTGATTGAGATTCCAGTCGAGAAAAAAAGCCGAAAACTCCCTCAAATGAAGGCTGAGGAGGTATTGCCTTAATAGCTTTGCCAGCCAGCAGGGAGTACCGATCGCGCCTTACTCTAGCGATCGAATAGATTAGACACTCTTCTGCCCAGGGGGAACCCAGGAGTGATTGCCCCGATCTGTAGTGTCGGATGAAAGGTTGCCTAGCATAGTAGTAGATAGAGGTAGCTCGTCATCATCACGTCTATGACTCAATTTCAACTCCAAGCCCCTTTTCAACCCACTGGCGACCAGCCCCAAGCGATCGCGCAACTCGTTGCTAGTATAGAGGGCCGCCATCGCTACCAAACCTTACTAGGCGCTACGGGAACCGGGAAAACCTTCACCGTTGCTGCCACCATCGAGAAGATTGGCAAACCGACTCTTGTTCTCGCTCACAACAAAACCTTAGCTGCCCAGTTATGTAATGAGTTGCGGGAGTTCTTTCCCCATAATGCGGTTGAATACTTCGTGTCTTACTACGATTACTACCAACCCGAAGCTTATATTCCCGTTACCGACACCTATATTGAGAAAAGCGCAGCGATTAACGATGAGATCGATATGCTGCGTCACTCCGCCACGCGATCGCTTTTCGAGCGTCGGGACGTGATTGTCGTTGCCTCGATTAGCTGTATCTATGGCTTGGGTATTCCCTCCGAATACCTCAAAGCCTCGATTCCCTTACGTATGGGGGCAGAAGTTGACCAACGTCAGTTGCTCAGAGATTTAGCCTCGGTGCAGTATTCGCGCAACGATGTAGAAATGGGGCGGGGACGGTTTCGCGTCAAAGGCGATGTTTTGGAAATTGGGCCGGCTTACGAAGACCGAATAATTCGCGTCGAATTCTTTGGCGATGAGATTGATGCGATACGTTATGTTGACCCGGTGACGGGTGAGATTCTGCAAAGTCTGGATGCCTTGAATGTCTACCCAGCACGTCACTTTGTCACACCGGATGACAAGCTGGAGGATGCTTGTAATGCGATTGAAGAGGAACTGCGCGAGCGTTTGGTGCAATTGGAGCAAGAGGGAAAGTTACTGGAAGCCCAACGACTCGAACAGCGTACCCGCTATGACTTGGAACTGTTGCGGGAAGTTGGCTATTGCAACGGGGTTGAAAACTACTCCCGTCACTTAGCGGGACGTATTGCAGGAGAACCGCCGGAGTGTTTGATCGATTACTTCCCGAAAGATTGGTTGTTAGTGGTCGATGAATCCCACGTTACCGTGCCGCAAATTCGAGGAATGTACAATGGCGACCAATCCCGCAAGCGAGTTCTGATCGACCATGGCTTTCGCCTACCCAGTGCGGCAGATAACCGTCCCCTCAAGTCAGAGGAATTCTGGGCAAAAGTCAATCAATGTATTTTTGTCTCTGCAACTCCGGGAAATTGGGAACTCGAAGAGTCGAAGGATCGAGTCATCGAACAGGTGATTCGCCCAACGGGTGTAATTGACCCAGAAATCTTTGTTCGCCCCACGGAAGGTCAAATTGATGACTTGTTGGGTGAGATTAAAGATCGGGTGGCACGTAAAGAGCGATCGCTTGTAACCACTTTAACCAAGCGCATGGCGGAAGATTTGACGGAATACTTGCAGGAACGAGGCATTCGAGTGCGGTATTTGCACTCCGAAATTCAGTCGATTGAGCGAATCGAAATCTTGCAGGCGCTGCGAGAAGGTGACTTTGATGTGTTGATTGGGGTCAACTTGTTGCGGGAGGGGTTGGATTTACCCGAAGTTTCTCTGGTGGCGATTTTGGATGCTGATAAGGAAGGGTTTTTAAGGGCAGAGCGATCGCTCATTCAAACGATTGGCCGTGCGGCGCGTCACGTCCGGGGGCAAGCGATTATGTATGCTGATAACCTGACCGATAGCATGGCAAAAGCGATCGGGGAAACGGAACGGCGTCGAGCAATTCAGATCGAATACAACGAGAAGCACGGGATTACGCCCCAGCCGATTGTGAAGAAATCTAGTAATGCAATTTTGGCGTTTTTGGATGTCTCGCGTCGCTTGAATTCTCAACAACTCGAAGAGGTTTACGAACAAGCGGACGATTTACCCTTAGAGCAGATTCCAGATTTAATTACTCAGTTGGAAGCGCAGATGAAAGACGCGGCGAAGAAGCTGGAGTTTGAGGAGGCAGCGAAATATCGCGATCGTATTAAGCATCTGCGAGATAAACTTTTAGGTCATTAAGCCGCTTTTATAATTGTTACAACTCAGGCACTACTGTAGAAGCCTATGAATACCATCACCTTGACCATCCCTCATTTGAACCCAGAGGGATTCCTTGAACTGTGCAAAGCCAACCAAGACTTGCAGCTAGAACTTACCGCGACGGGAGAAGTAATCATTATGCCCCCAACTTTCCCGTGGACAGGTAAGCAAAACTTTGGAATTATCGCCCAACTTGGTGCTTGGATTGAGCGAACGGGTTTAGGTTTTGGCTTTGACTCTTCTAGCGGATTTACTCTGCCTAATGGTGCTGTCAGGTCGCCTGATGCTAGTTGGGTCAGTCATGAGCGGTGGGAGGCATTGAGTGAAATTCAACAAAAGGAGGAGTTTTCTCCTCTATCTCCTGACTTTGTAGTGGAGTTGCGCTCTAGTAGTGACTCGTTGAAGAAGTTACGAGAAAAGATGCAGGAGTACATCGATAATGGGGTGCGCTTAGGTTGGTTAATTGATTCCACAACGAAGCAAGTGAGAATTTATCGTCCAGGACAGGATGTAGAAGTTTTGGAGTCTCCAGCAACGCTATCGGGCGAGGATGTGTTGCCTGGGTTTGTGTTGGATTTGCATAAGGTGTGGTGAAATTATGCGTGCTGAATTAGGAATTATGAAAGCTTGCATTATGAAGGCAAGGCGTTTCATAATTCCTAATTTATAATTTTTGAGAATTTCAGCAAATTGCCTGCGAAATTTAATCTAACTCTCATAATCCTTGTATAGTCTGAACGCAGAACTAACTGAATTCTGATTATGCTAAGGCAAGTTGCTAGAGCCTCAGATATATTTAACCAAATTCCAGGACGAGCCTATCTATTACTCTCTGTTCTAATCTTTGCCGCCGCTAACTCAGTTACGCGCAAACTGACAAACTTAGGAGAGCAAAATCTCATTGATGGCAGGAATCCAATTTCGTTCTGCAATGTTTTATTTGTCGGAAATCTTTGTGCATTGGTGGCTTTACTGCTGCTTTATGGCAAACAGTTGAATGTACAATTTTTCAAACAACTTTCAGGAAAAGATTGGCTGAGTTTGATTGGAGTAGCGGTTCTAGCTGGCGCGATCGCACCGGCCTTAATTTTTCAAGCCCTCGATGCAACAATGGTCAATAATGTGGTGCTGATCGGCAGAATCGAACCACCCCTCATCCTAGCGTTATCAGTCTTTTTGCTAGGAGCGCGAGTGAATCTTTGGGTTGTTGCGGGTGCGATTGTCTCGTTTATCGGTGTGGTCCTCACCATAGTTCTCCAACCACCTGGAGGAAATATGGTACAGATGGCAGAGTTTCAGATTGGTCAAGGAGAGTTATTAGCCGCAGGCGGTGCGATCGCTTCTGCTATTGCCACCATTATTAGTAAAGTAGCGCTCAGCCATATTCCCCTAGGGTTCTTTTCGCTGTTTAGAACTGCGATCGGCACCGTTGTATTTTTTACCACAGCGATGCTCGTATATGGTCCGACTCACTTTAGGGATGCCTTCTCACCCTTCTTGTGGCAGTGGATGGTGGTTTATGGTGGAGTAATTGTTGTAGGTGGGCAATTATGTTTATTCTCTGGTTTGAAACGCTCTGACGCATCAGAGGCTTCTTTAGTAAACTCCTTTAGCCCGATCGCTGGTATTCTGGCAGCTTATTTAATTTTGAGTGAAGCCCCAACCATCGCTCAATATATAGGGGGTAGTGTCATTATTTTCGGTATCGTATTAAACCAAATTGGCATCATTCGCGAGAATGCCGAACGTTCTGCTCCATCTCAACTCACTTCAGCGAAGGAAATGGATGTAAATGTTGGATTTAAAGGGATTTAATCGTTGACTTTGCTAAGTTCCCACCCTCTCCACCGATCGGTTTTATCGTATGGCGTGCATGCGGTTGGCGAGTTTACTAGTTTTACAAATCGAAGTTTGGCAACCCTTCATCAACTCGCGAGATTCTTGCTTCACCATTCCTTCAAATGCCGCAGCTTGCAAGCGCATAAATGCTTTGAAGTCTTCTACCTCATACTTCGTTTTGAGCAGTAGCCGCAGTCGATTTTCAGCTTCTAAAGACAGGTAACCTGTAGTCAGAGCTTGCTGGACAATTTCACGAATTAAAGTCATACTTCAAAACTCTGGCGGTTTGTAGTACACCCAAAAGAAACTTTTTGGGCAAGAATTATAAAGAAATTATAAAGCTAATCCTTCGCAAATGTTATCAGTTGCCAGCAATCTCACCCACCAGGGTGAAATTACTTGACGATCGCGAATTCAAATGCCAACTCTGCAATTCCACTGATGCTTACAACCTTGTGCGATCGTAGCTCAGCGCCACACAAACGCCCAGGGGCTCAAAGAGAAATGCGATCGTCTCCTGTGTTTCCCCTCACGTTTAACAGTGAGCAGTGGCCGGTGAACAAAAAACATCCCTGAGTCTGAAGCTGCCACCAAAAAAGCATCAACTGCCAACTGTTCACTGTTCACTGTTCACTGTTCACTGATGAACGTGGCTCGTTTCCTCATCCAAACTGCAAGTACACCTAAAAATAGTAACCCCATCACTCCAGCCACTGGGTCGCCATCAACACCAGTAATCCAAGGCGAAACGCGATCGGAATATTGCACGAGTTTTCCCACATTGATAATGTAATACCCCCAGACCAAACCAGCGTGCAGACCAATTGACAGACCCAGCAATCCCCCAGAGGAACGCTTTGCCCACACCAAAGCCCACCCCAGCAACAATCGTCCTGGGAATCCAGGGAACGTGCGAATCACCTCTGAAAGTGGTTTAAGAAAGTGCGACACTGCAAAGATAATCGCATCAGACCACAACGCTGTCTTGGGGCTATAGTCTCGTTGCAACTCTTCTAACAGCCAGCCGCGAAATACCAACTCCTCTGCAAACCCAATGCCAAGGGCGCTGACAAATCCTTCTACAATCAACCGAGGCAGTCCTGGTTGAGGTGTCTGAAATTCCAGCCAGCCCAGCAATCCTTCTAGCGCAAACAGTCCAAATACGAACGACAGACCAATACCCAAGCCTTTAAGTAGGTCTAGCCCATTTTGTCGCGTACCTTTTAACCCGTAATAGCGTAGTAACTGGGGTTGCTGATGGACATGCTTACCCCACCATCGGAGTAACCACAAAAATTCCCCGAATAACAGTCCCATTGTTAAAATAGTGACTAAGTTCGGGTCGTGACTTAAAAACAGGTAGATCGGCGCGGCTAGGGGCAACCAAGCCAGCAGCAGAGCCATTAAAAACAAGCTCAGCCGCACGGGGGCTGGGTATTGGGCTAGCTTAACGAGGTTGGATTTCAATAGTTGTTTGCTATATCAGTCGGCAACAGAGCAGAAACTAATTCTTGAAAGATTTTTGCAGATTGAAGACGTTACTGAACCCCTTATTCATCCGGTTCGATGGTGCTAGTTAGACCGTGATTCTGTAAAGTTTCGCTGTAAAATTCAGCATGCTCCTGAGCGCAAGTAATCACTAAAGCCACGCCTGATGTATGAGCTTCCATCATGATACTAACGGCTTGAGGCTGTGTGAGGCTTGATACCGTCTGCATCAATACTTGCACCACATACTCCATCGAATTAAAGTCATCGTTATGGAGCAAAACACGATAACGAGGCGCATGTTTACGGGCTGTTGAACGTTGCTCAATGGTCTCGACAGACACTACTCTACCCTCTCTAGTTCATACTATTGGTACTAAATTTGCCATTGTCCTGGGAGACTATTTTAGCTTTTTCTTTATATTACTCAACATCAATCGTTCTGATACATTAAGTTGTTTTAACATTTCTTGCTCAACTGGGTAACTCGTTTCAGAAATGTTGGCAGAATTTACCTGTAATGTTATGGGACTAACCCAGTACTGCACGCTTAAGGAAAGTCACTCACAGCAGAATTTCGCCTCAACGGAATTGAGTCGCCGTCCAGCCGATAAAATAAGTAGGGTTAACTTTACGTAACATTTCTCGTGACTACGCAGGCAATCCGAGATCTCGCTACCAGCTCCATTCCTGGTACTTACTGGCAGTGGCGAGGTCAATCTATTTACTATGTACAAGCTGGACAGAAGCGGTCGGGACGACCACCATTACTTTTGATCCACGGTTTTGGAGCATCCACTGACCACTGGCGCAAAAATATCACCCAACTCAAGAACGATTTTGAAGTTTGGGCAATTGACCTTTTGGGATTCGGACGTTCCGCTAAACCCGATTGGCAGTATGGTGGAGATTTGTGGCGAGACCAGTTGCACGACTTCATTACCCATGTGATTGGTCAGCCTGCTGTGTTAGCGGGAAACTCGTTAGGAGGCTATTCGGCGCTGTGCGTAGCAGCTCAGCGTCCTGATGCTGCGGTTGGTTTAGTCTTACTCAACAGCGCTGGCCCCTTTACCGATACTAAGATCCCAACTCAACCCAATCCTCTGCAAAAATTCTTGAGCGATCTTACTCGCGCAGTGTTGTTGCAACCGTGGGCCAGTTATTTGTTGTTCCAGTACGTGCGGCAACGTTCGGTCATCCGCCAGACACTTGAGAAGGTTTACCTTGACCAGAGTGCCGTAACTGACCAACTGGTTGAAGAAATTTATCGTCCCTCCTGCGATGTCGGGGCACATAAGGTTTTTGCCTCGGTCTTTAAGTCGCCTCAAGGTGAAAATGTAGATGTTCTATTAGGGCAACTGACTCGTCCGCTGTTACTGCTCTGGGGAGAAGCAGACCCCTGGATGCAGGCAAAAGATCGCGGAGCGAAGTTCCGGCAATACTATCCCGAGTTGACAGAGCACTACCTCCAAGCGGGTCATTGTCCCCATGATGAGGTACCAGAACAGGTGAATGCTATCCTACACGAGTGGGTATTAGCGATCGCGTCCTGATACCCAGTTGTACTCAACGATAGTCGTTTCTCTCCCCTTACTCCCTCTGCTTCCCCTACTCTGGCTCTTATCCCGTCCATTCACTAAAGCTAATGGCAGCATTAAGAAATTCTATTGTCCTCTATGGTCGAGGTAGAGGCTTTCCGTACTAAAACTAAAGAAAGAATTAAACAACTGCTGTGGCAAAGGTAGATTATCTCTGTTCATCGGTTGCTCCCAGCCATCTTAATGCGTCGCGAGTGAGGTTGTGAATTGCTGAGTACTTCACATTTTGTTACAAATTATAAAGAACTCTCGTGGATGCACAACGGTATGTTTGGTGGCTTCACCGGTACAAAAAATCCTTCTGGCACCGATTGGGGAGAGCAAATGCTCAACACCGTCGCCAGCAAGACTATTCGCCACCTGTTTACGCAGAGCGAGTCGATCGATGTATCGGTTCGCTGCAATCCCTCCAGCAAATTGTTGCAGGGCAGCATCGACAGTTTCAAGGTAAGCGGTCGTGGCTTGGTGATTCGTCGGCAATTTCGCTCTGAGGAGCTATCGTTTGAAACCGATGCTGTCTCTCTGGACTTCGGCTCTGTGTTAAAGGGTCAGATCCAGCTTAAGCAACCGACTCAGGCTATAGCTCAAGTCGTGCTAACTCAAGACGACATCAACAACTCCTTCAAGGCAGAGCTAGTCAGAAAACGTCTGGAAAACCTTTCTATTCCAGCCCTGGACGAACTGTCTGGCGGTCAGCCGATTTCGTTTACGGACGTACAAGTACAACTGCAACCCAACAGCCGCATTCAGCTTTTCGCGAAAGCGGATATTCCAGAGCGCGGTTTGGTACCCGTTAGCATGACCTGTACCCTTGGAGTGGAGCGGCGGCGTCGCGTTCTTTTCCAAAACCCTCAGTTTGTACCTGATGCTGTCCCAGAGGAGTTGAGGGAAACTTCTCGAACCTTGACAGATGCATTGGCTGAGATATTGAATAACATGGTGGATCTGGATCGCTTCAATCTGGATGGCGTCACAATGAGGATCAATCGCCTGGAA
>DATNPC010000503.1:0-47974 GCA_036703375.1 Allocoleopsis sp. | reverse complement strand
AGTCTCCTTTCATCCTGGAGTGTGAGCGGTACGCTCATGAACGTCTCTTGCTCGCAGTCAATTTTCGCCCCCCTAGCCCCCCAACTTTGGGGGGAACCGGAAATCAAAGTCCCCCAGAATTGGGGGATTTAGGGGGCATTCCAGGATTTATGCAAGAGACGTTCATGAGCGTACCGCTCACACTCCAGGATGAAAGGAGACTTTCTTTCACAGGTCTATGGAACAATACCAGGCAGACTTGGTTTTTGTCGCCGCGACTTCCTCCTCGCCTGGGCTTAAATTGACGCCGATTTCTTGCTTTGCGCCCTTACGCAGATAAATTTGCTGACAAAATGTGATTAGGCCAGTACCCAACCTGTTAGCCATGAACCCCATCACCCTCACCATCCCCAACCTAACCAGTAAGGACTTTCTGAAACTGTGTGAAGCCAACCGGGACTTGCGGTTAGAACGTGCTGCGACGGGAGAAGTAATTGTTATGCCCCCAACAACCCCCTGGACAGGTAAGAAAAATGGCGAAGTCTATGGTCAACTCTGGCTTTGGAATCGACAAACAGGCTTGGGTAAAACCTTCGACTCCTCCACTGGGTTTACTTTACCCAATGGTGCTGTGAAGTCACCAGATGCGACTTGGGTGAGTAATGAACGCTGGAACACCTTAAGTGAAGACGAACAGCAAGAGTTTTCCCAGCTTTCTCCTGATTTTGTGGTCGAGCTACGCTCCAAAAATGACACATTGAAAGAACTTCAGGAGAAAATGCGAGAGTACATCGATAATGGTGTGCGTTTGGGCTGGTTAATTGACCCAAAAACGAACAAGGTAGAAGTCTACAAACCAGGGCAAGAGGTTGTAGTGCTAGACTCGCCAACTACCATTTCAGGGGAGGATGTACTGCCGGGATTTGTCTTGGATTTGACTCAGATTTGGTAAATGGATGGGTCAATTGCAACCTAACAACAACCCTGAATTTGACCCTTTGTGTCCCCACTTTCGCTAAAGTACCGAAATCTGCCTCGACTGGGCTGAAGTCTAAAATAGGCACAAGACTTCCAGAGGTATGTGCGTGGTCAAACACACTAGAGCTAAGTTCCTCACAGCAGCAGTCTTGAAGATTGTCATCCTGTGCCTGTTGTTGTGCTTGCAGGTAAGCCGCAACAGTTGGGCGCAACCCGTTCCCTATACGCAGGTGGCTCCCCTGATCGAGAAATTAACGGATAATGATTTCCGAGTGCGCCATGATGCTGCCGACGCGATCGCAAAAATTGGTTCTCCAGCCGTTCCCTTTCTGATCGAGGCGTTGAAATCGGAGAATCAGCAAGTGCGCTGGCGTGCGGCCTCGGCTTTAGGTCAAATCGGTGCGGAAGCTGCATCTGCCGTCCCTGCCCTACTCGTCACGTTGCAGGATGAGGATGAATACATTCGCCGCATTACTGCTTATGCTCTAGGACGAATCGGGCCAGAAGCGTTCGCCGCTGTCCCTAAGCTCGTTGAAGCCTTACAAGATGACGATCGAAATCTTCGCATCGTCGTTGCCTATGCGTTAGGAAAAATCGGTTCCGAAGCATCAGCCGCCGTCCCCAAACTCATTGAGGCCTTGCAAGATAAGAGTGCAGAAGTCCGCTTAAATGCCGCGACGGCTCTGGGACGAATCGGGACGCAACCGAAGACAGCCGTGCCAGCGTTAATTGCTGCCTTGCAGGATAAAGATAAATACGTGCGCCAGGGGGCTGCCGATGCCTTGGGACGATTTGGCACAAATGCGAAAACCGCCGTCCCCAACCTGATGAACGCCTTGCAAGACGAGAACAAATACGTGCGTTTGAATGCAGCAGCAGCTTTAGGGCAAATTGGTTTAGACGCCAAACCCGCAATCCCCGCTTTAATTGCCGCCTTGCAAGACGAAAAGATGGAAGTCCGCCGCAATGCAGCCAACGGACTGGGTGGGATTGCTGGCGTGTTTCAGGATAAAGCCAAGACTCTATCCAGCACGGAGTTGGCAAAAGATATTTCGACTTTAGAAAAAGCTCTAAAAATTGTAGAAGACCCGCAAGCTCGATTTGCAGAAGAAGACATCGCCGTCGTGCGTCGTCCTCTTTTAGCCCTCAAAGCCGAACAGGAAACCCGCTTTTTCGATCGCGCTTGGGACTGGATTCTCAACCACCAATGGCTCTTAACCGCCACCAGTTACATCGTTTTGGTACCGTTGCTCTGGTTAATCCTGCTTTGGCTGCGTCCCTTGTGGTTGTTGCACATTAACAACGCCCTAAAACCCTACACCGACGTACCGTTGCCGTTTATCGGCATCAGCGTACCCATTCGCTACGCCCTGTTTGTCGGTTTTTTTCACTACCACTCTAGAGTGCTAGATGCCTGGGTAGCCGCACATATCAAGTCAGTGCGAGAGGAATTTCAAGAAAAGGATACCGTTCGCGATCGCACTATCTACATCCCCGTCCCCGTTGTCCTAGACGGCGAAACTCTACCCCAGTTTACCGCCAAAGACTTACGAGAAAAGTTTAAGAAAAAGCGAGGTTGCCTGCTAATCTGGGGTGAAGGCGGAGCCGGAAAGACCAGCCTTGCCTGCCAAATCGCTAAATGGGCGGTTGCAGAAGATGAAGCCGAACGCCTGTGCGAACACCCCATGCTACCAGTCCTCATCGAGGAAGAACTAGACTTCGAGGCAGCGGATAAACCCCCGTTTATGGCCGCGATTCGGGGACAGTTGCAAGATTTAACCAACGAAGCCAACCCAGTTTCCGAAGAACTGCTCGAACGCCTCCTCCGGCAGCGGCGCATTCTCGTCATTGTCGATCACCTCTCAGAAATGAGCGACGCGACACGCAAGGCAATTCGTCCCGAACTACCGGACTTTTGTGTCAATGCGTTAGTGATTACCTCACGCACGGAAGAAACGCTAGGCAAAGTCACCAAGACAACCCTCAAGCCGCTGCGAATTGAAGGCAATCGCCTCTCTTCGTTTATGGAAGCTTACCTTACCCAAAGAGGAAAACGCGATCGCTTCACCGATGCCGAGTTTTTCGAGGCTTGTAGCCGACTTTCCGTTATGGTGGGGGCACGCAACATCACTGTATTACTGGCTAAGCTCTACGCCGAACAGCTGATTGCTGTCAGAGATGGTACAGCATCCGGTGTAAAAGCGCAAGGCCTTGCTCCCCTACCCGATAACATTCCCGATTTAATGCTGAGCTATCTCAACGAACTCAATCGGGATGTCAATGGGGATAAATTGGATGACCGAATCATTCAGGACGATGCAAAAGCGATCGCGTGGGAATGCCTCAAGGAAACCTATCGACCCACAACCGCTAAACGCAACGATGCACTAGCTGCCCTCAGCGGGGACAATGTAGAGAATCGCCTCAAATATCTAGAAGATCGCCTGCGTCTCATTCAAACCATCGGCCCAGCTCAAGACCAAATTCGCTTTGCCCTCGACCCCCTCGCCGAGTATCTTGCCGCCTTACAGTTATTAGAGGATTATGGCAAAAATCAAGGCCAGTGGCGCAAATTACTCACCCAAGTTTCCACCCTGCCCGGAGGATCGGCAGCGATTCAAGGATTTCTACTCGCCGTGCGAGATTGCTGTCTTGCCAAAGGGGCAGAATTCAAAGTTCCTGACTTTGTCGCCCAGGAACTGGAGAAACGTGCTGGTTTACCCCCTGCGGCTGGACAATCCCCGTTGGTGCAACGACCTTAACTAGAATGGCACTGACTTAAGGCGAAAGTTGCAGGTGTAGAAGAAAAACCCGGACTTGGGGGTTTCCCCCAAACCCCCATTGGGGGACATGCGTCTCCCCCAAACCCCCCGCGCAAGGGTTGATTAACAGTTAAGTCAGTGCCATTCGACTTAAGCGTTTGTAGTAAGCGCTGTCTTCGCTTCTGGCACTGAAGTGCCGACTACGAACCTATGTTATTTCAGTGACATTCACCTTAACTATAGCCTCCGTTAATAAAGAGGTTCTAACGGATAAAAAAGCCCATCTTTTGGCTCATACTTCCAAAGTACGCCCTCCGGGTCGCGTTGCTCCGACCACTTCGGAAAATCTTTTTTCAGTTTTTGACGGCTAATCGAGCGAGGAGTATACGGAAGTCCTGTATCTGGATGGTGAAGGCGTTGGGCTAACTCAGTTTGGTTAAGCGGTGGAGTCGATAACTCAGCTTTCTGTTTTTGCTTTTGTTTTCGCAGGCTAGATACTTTGTTATCTTTCTTAAACTGCGGTATCGATTTCCGCTGAGCATGAAAATACTGCTCTAAACGCTGCTCCAACTCATCAAAACGCGATCGCATTTGCAGCAGTTCGGTTTGCATTTGCACGTTAACCGATTCATTCACCAGTTTGTCCACCGCCGCTAAGCGTTGGTCAATGGTGTCGTCCACAAAGCCCTTAATCGACTCCACTTGCTCCTGGAACTCGCTGACTCTCGTTAACAGGGTCGATAATTTGTCTGGTGGCATTTCCTCTGTACCCAATACCTGCCGAATGATTCTCTGGGCAGTCAAGCTCGGACTCGACTCTGGTTGGGCCCGCTGCATGAGCAGGGCAGCTTCTTCATCTCTAAGACGGAATGAGATTAACTGAGTACCCATGTGCTTACCTACTGTTAACACAAGCGTTAACTATCTAATTTTAGGCATACAGCTAGGTGGATCGTCACGGTAGGCGTTGTTCGCTCGCGCTGCAAGTTAGGTTAATTCAACGAAATCTGGGACTTTGCGATCGCATCCCTCCATTCAAATGGCTTGAAGCCTCGCGTTAAGCTTATCGATTCCTCGGCTGTAGTAAAGCCACATTTGAACTAGGAGGTTGCTCTGCCAATAGGTGAGCAAAATACCCTAAAGGTAAACCAATGGCAATTCCGAAAATTATAGCTGCCATCAGAATAGAAGAAACTGATTCTGAAGTATTGTATTGGTATTTCATCGCCCGTTTTCCTAAACACTCTTCTTTACTTACATAGAAGCAAAATTTAGGGGCGATTACGTCTCTCTAGCTACTTATGTCATAGGTACTAAGTCATTGGATTAGTGATGAGCGATCGGGTGTATTGGATAGCGATTTTCTACCGACGTCTCTAAATACTGGTAAAGCGGCTGAGTTGGCTCAACTCCTTTTGGAATCGTTTGAGTGCTATCGCGATGCTGCTGCTGAGTCTGTTGTAGAACTGGAAGCTGAATAATAAACTCTGTTCCCTCTCCGGGTACCGACCTACATTGTAATTGTCCACCATGTTTCGCTACGACAATCTGGTAGCTAATAGACAACCCCAACCCAGTTCCCTGCCCCACTGGTTTGGTGGTAAAGAAGGGATCGAATAGCCTAAGTCGTACCCACTCCGTAATACCCGAGCCATTATCAATAATCCGAATGACTACATTCTTGGATTCTGAATTGGATTCTCCACTATGAATTAATTCCGTCCGAATCTCAATCCGTGGTGGCGGACAAATTCGTGAAGAAATTGACTCAGAGTTAGCACAACTCTCTCTCAAACGCTTACTATCCAACGCATCTATGGCATTGACCAAAATGTTCATAAACACTTGGTTGAGCTGTCCGGCATATCCTTCTACTGGAGGAAGATTGCCATATTTCTTAACAACCTCAACGGGTAAGCGTCCGTGTTTCTCCTTGAGGCGATGGTGCAAAATCACTAAGGTGCTGTCGATACCTTCATGAATATTAACTGGCTTCATCTTCGCTTCATCAACCCGCGAGAACGTTCGCAAAGTAGTCACGATATCGCGGATACGCTCCGCTCCGACTTTCATCGAGTCTAGGAGATTGGGCAAGTCTTCCATCAAAAAGTCTAAATCGATGTCCTCGGTATAAGCCTGAATCGCTGGTACGGGAACCGGATAGTGCTGTCGGTATAAATTAATCAGTCCCAATAAATCTTGGATATATTCCTCGGCTGGCGTGAGATTGCCATACACGAAACCGACTGGATTGTTAATTTCGTGAGCAATGCCAGCAACCATCATGCCCAAGCTCGACATTTTTTCGCTCTGCATGAGTTGCGCTTGAGCTTGCTTGAGCTGATATACTGTCTGTTCGAGTTCGGTAGATTGCGCTTTCAGCTGAGCTTCCGAACGCCGCACAGCCCCTTGTGCGATCGCTCGCTCGTGTTGGAGCGAAAGCGAAGCTACTGTTGCCTTGAATAAATCTACTGCTGAGGCAGACCAAACTCGGGCTTCGCTACAGTTTTCAAACACGATAAAGCCAAAAAAGCGATCGCTCACCGTCAGGGGCAAAACGAGGAGGGATAAAATTCCCATTCGCTCTAGAATCAAACGCTCTTGATGAGGGAACTCGCTGGCTAATCCCATCAAGGTTTGTCCCTGTGCCAAGATTGGCATCCAGCGAGGGAAATATTCGTCGTAAGGGAAACTCCGACGCGGGTGGTGGTTGTCTCCACTTCGTTCGGGGGCAACCCACTCGGCACACTGACACAGGAGTTGACTTCGCTTGTCGCCGCAGATTTCAAAGATATTGATTTGGCTAGCACGGCTCCATTGTCCCAGCCGTTCTACAATCGAGGCGTAGTAGTTTTCTTCGGGTTTGAGCGCTAATAACTGGTGCTGCATTTCGACGAATGCCGCCAAATAGCGATCGCGTTCTGCTAGTGCGAATTCTACGGATTGGCGATCGCAAATTTCGACTTGCAACGCTTCATAGGCTCTTGACAGTTCGCTAGTTCGCCTCTCCACTTGTTGTTCTAATTCCTCATTGGCTTGCTGGAGCGCGGCTACTGTTTGTTTGTATTCGGCCACTTCCCGTGCTAAGGCAAGGTTAGCAACTGCCAGCTGAGATGAACCGGGTAATGCCAGTGCCTTCGGCAGCAATGGCACCATTTTTGCAGCAGTGTACGAAGAGACTACAGCTGTCACAGCTTTTGACAAACCGGATAGCCAATAGTCCGGATGCCACAGCGTCCAAATTTCTAGTAAGTGACTTGTCCCACAGGATAAGATCGATGCACTAAATAGGATAAAAATTCCCTGGAATGGTACATCGTGACGCCGACGTACAAAATAGAGCAGTAGCAGGGGAATCGAATAATACGATAAGCTAATGAGAAAATCCGAGCTAGCATGTAGCCACACTAGTGCTGGATTCCAGAGGTAGCATGACCCATGAGCTATAAAGTTTCCTGAGAAGATGTCTCTTAGTTGGTTCAGCATAGACGCTTAAACTTGTCAATCAACTAATGATTGAGCGATCGGGTTGGCAACTAACTAAATAACTTCGTCGGATATTAATTTTTACTAACTTTTTTCTACTGACGTATAGAATAATTAAGTAAGAGCCTGTTGATGGTTAGAACCTACAGTTATTGTTCACTGTTTCTCGGGGATTTGGTTCAGAGGAAATACTGAACTTTCGGTAATTTCAACCCGTCCAGTCTTCAGAGCGCTTTTAGCCGATCGCATGGTGTGGATGGTAGGTGCGATGTTACCTCAAACTAGCTGGGGCGAGAGTCAGCTAGGAATCAAGAGGTTCAGCCTAAAACAACGCGATCGCAACGCGGCTTTTATGAAGCTGTGGTGTAGAAAATAGGATGCATTTAAAGATACAATGTCAGTCAGGGCGCAAGCTTCAAGAATGTTAAGTGTTGAGTTTTTATTTAATTTAAAATTCATAATTGAAGCGTAGCGTGAAGTGCAGCTATCCCGTAGGGAATTGTCAGCTATAGCCCAATTGAAAGTTAGCTGGATACAGAAGCTCGTCTAGTTTTAACCTAACTTGCGGTAGGAGTAAACTTCCTTAATATTGGTGTTAAAGTACCTACCGTGTGAGGGAGCATTCATTAAATCGGTATAAACTTCTAGGGGAACATCCATATATTGGTAAACATCTCCCCTTTGAAATTCTATTTCAAGAATCTGGCTAGAAGTATCATAACCCACACTTCGCAAGTAATTGGACTCAACGACTATTCGCTTAGAAACGGATTCTTGTAGCATGATTTCCCTCGCTTCTTCAATAGCCTCGGGTTGAATGGGTAAATCGAGAAACTTTTCTGCGTAATCCATAAATTGGTCGCTATGATACATATAAAATTGAAAATCATCCCGACCAACTTCAGATAATATTTCCTGGACTAAATCGGGTCGAGGTTCAAGAGTTTCTCCATCATATTTAAGCCACCAATCTTCTTTATCATCATCCGTAATAAATAGGATTGGATTCGGTTGAATTCTGGCGTAATCGATGAGCTGAAACCAAAGTACCACGTCACCATAATTTTTTGGGATAGGCTTTTTGGCATCCTTATAACCGGGTGGTTTTTTATAATTGAATCGTTTCTCGGCTTTGATATAAATATTCTCTAAGTCCTCTTCCGAGTAAGGTTTGCCAACTTTTCCATCTAGCAACGTAGTTAGCACATCTCGAAGCTCATCATTTTCTATATAGTTAGGATGATTCAGCTCAGCCGCCTTGAGCTTTTCTTTAATTTCCTCAACCTCTTTTTCGATATCTTTGATAATACCTTTGGTGTCTACAAAAGGATGGCGCTTATAATCTTTAAGTAACTCTTGTTTCAAATTAGAGATATTCTTGTTGAGAATTGAAGCGATATCTTCATAAGCTTTGACTTGATCGGATATGACATACAATCGATTCTTTTGGTATTCGTAAGCGACTTGATGAGGTATCCAAATCCTCTCCCTCAATCGAGTAATAATCTCAAAAAATCTCTCTCTAGTTTCCGGTGTATAACTATAGATATGCAGCAAAACATTAGCGTCGAACGAAAAAGTACACCGATTCCAGATTTCTATCAATTCTTTTGGCGAGGGTTTATAATAGCCACGAAATAAATCTCGCATATCCTCTCTTTCCCGCTTAGGCTTGTTTATATGATAAAGAGATTCAGCCATTGGTGTGGCTAAGTAGAGCGGTTCTCAGTACTCGCTCATGAACTGCGTACACCAAGAGGCATGAAAATTCTTAGTCCTTCTGCCCTCTGCCCTCTGCCTTCTTTCCCAATCAGCCCGTGCTTAGGATTGTGTGATGCTGATGTGCCGTGGCTGAGCTTGGACTCGTCCCAGCCAAGCTTGTATTGCCGGAAATGGGGTCAAATCAAATCCGCCTTCATCGGCGACATGAGTGTAAGCAAACAAAGCAATATCCGTGATGGTATAGCGTTCGCCAACAAAAAATTCGCGATCGCTTAGGTGGTTTTCCATGACGGTAAGAGCAGCATAACCTGGTTCGCGTTTTTGGGAAAGAGCATCCCGATACTCATCTGCCTTACTCAATAAAGAAATCCAGAATCTAGACGTAGCAATATAGGGTTCATGGCTGTACTGCTCGAAAAACAACCATTGCAGCACTTGCACTCGCTCCCACACATCCTGGGGAAGAAACGGAGTATTTTCACTCAGATAAAACAAGATAGCATTAGATTCTGCAAGAACTTTGCTGGGTGCTAGTTCTAAGACAGGAACTCGACCGTTAGGATTTTTACTTAAGAACTCTGGAGTTCGAGATTCGCCTCGCAGAATATTGATTTCTACTCGTTCAAATGGAATCTCAAGCTGTGTCAATAAAAGACGTACTTTATAACAATTTCCAGAAGGTAAAAAATCATAGAGTTTGAGCATACTTCGTTCTCAACATGAAATCAGTTCTTCTGCTTCGCGTTGCGACAGATCGCTTCGGGTGTGGTCAAAGGGTGTGGTCATAATGTTCAGCCTTAACCGATTTGACTGGAATCTCCACAATAAACTCTGTCCCTTGTCCTAGAGTAGAAACACAAGTGATGTGACCTTTGTGTTTCTCCACTACTATTTGATAACAAATAGATAATCCCAATCCCGTGCCACTCCCTATAGGCTTTGTGGTGAAAAATGGATCAAATATTTTTTGTTGTACTTCCTCACTCATACCAGAGCCATTATCAGCAATCCGAACAACGATCAAAAAAGCATTTAGAGTTTGGCTGTTTTTGATATCTCTAACGTCAGTGTGAATGGTAATTGTTGGTATTACCCCTGATTTATGACTCCTACTTACTGGCTCCTGTTTAAGAGCGTCAATGGCATTACTCAATAAGTTCATAAATACCTGATTCAACTGACTAGCATAACAGGTAACTAGTGGTAATTGACCGTAATCTTTAATCACCTGAATCTCTTGGGCATTTCCATCCGCTCTCAGTCGATGCTGCAAAATGAGAAGAGTATTATCGATTCCCTCGTGAATATCAACAGATTTTAGTTCTTTTTCATCGAGCCTGGAAAAGTTTCTTAAGGAGCGAACGATTTCGCAAATGCGGTCAGTTCCGACTTCCATAGAATTAATCAGTTTTTGCCAATCTTGCAATAGAAAATCCAACTCAATTTCCGAAGTTTGCTGCTGAATTTCTAGTTCGGGATGAGGATAGGTCTTTTGGTAGAGTGCAAGCAGACTGAGCAAGTCTTGAAAGTAGCGACGAGCCGGAGTAAGGTTGCCGTAAATAAAGCTGATGGGATTATTGATTTCGTGAGCGATGCCCGCAATCATTTGCCCCAAGCTCGACATTTTTTCAGATTGGATCAGTTGGGCTTGGGTATGTTGCAATTTTTCTAGAGCGAGTTTTAGGGCTTGTGCTCGTTCTCGTTCTCGCGCTTCACTATTTCGCAGAGCTTCTTCGGCTTGTTTGCGGGCAGTGATATCGCGTACAATGACCAAAACCTCATCTTCCCCACAAACGACAATTCGAGCCTCTTGTTCGTAGATACTGTCATCTTTTACAAGCTGAAAATCATACGTTTGGGTAGTGTTTGTAGCGAGTGCCTGCTCTACATAATGCATGCGCTCCTGAGTGACCTCAAATGGCATGATTTCGTATATATTTTTGCCGATAAAATCACTACCAATGACAACAGTATCGAAGTTTTTTGCGGGCCAAAAGTCTAGGTAAGTACCATCTTTAGCCATTCTAATTATCAAATCGGGTATCGCGTTAAGTAAGGCTCGATTGCGATCTTCACTTTTACGCAGTGCTTCTTCTACCTGCTTGCGATCGCTAATATCTTCTGCCACTCCTACAAAGCGTAAGGGTTGTCCTGCCTCGTCACGAACCACTGAAATATCAGCTACAATCCAGCGAATGGAGCTATCAGCACGAACAATCCGATACTCTCGCTTGACTGGATTGCCTTGAAACTGGCGATCGAGACAATCTAGAACCAATTGGCGATCGTCTGGGTGCAATGCCTCCATCCACGATTGAGGATTTTGATACAAGCTCTCACAGGTACAGCCCCAAATCTTTTCATAAGCTGGACTGACATAAAGAAACTGACCAGAACTTGCCGAACGAACGAAAAAGAGCCGATCGCTCGTTCCTACAATTTCGCGGAAGCGCTCTTCACTTTGGCGTAATGCCTCAGTCCCTCGATCGATTTCCTTGGCGGCAGTGTTTAAGAGAACCATTGGTTGGGTAATCCCAGCCGCGATCGAAATACCAATTCCGAGCGCTATAACTAACGAGTGATACCTGACTAACTCTACTGCCCCAACAAGTTGCAGAAGCAAGGGGACAATGAGGATGATGGCTAGATTAGCCTGGTTAGAAAGCCGATCGAAGACTCGGCAGATAGATTTGATGAACATGAGGACGGTTGACTTTTTCGTTTCTCAAGCGCTGTTTAGACGTGCTGTTTACAGCAGGAATTTCGCTGAAAATTGAAGTGATGGTAAGCTCTAACTTCTCCAACCTTGGATAACTCGATTTGACCCGCTACTCTGAGTAACGTCAACGAATCCCCGCACAACCTTTCATCAAACCCTGACCAGTAGATACTGCATACAGAATGTTGCCGTAGCAGTATCGAATAGTGATGTTGCGATTCTACTAGTTTAGCTAGAGCGCTCGCTTCCGTCAGATGTCTCTAACGATCTAAGCGAATTGACTGCCTGGTAAAGAGAAATGCTTCTTCAGGCAGAACGATCTGGCAATTGCCACTCAAGGAATGTAAGATTCATCCCATTATCTTGCAGAAAACGCGATCGCACCTCTGGAATTTGAATTCCGAAAATTGCCAAATCGGTAGGTTCCTTCAATTCAGCAACCCCACTGATCCCTAATAATGGATTAGCGACTAGCCTTTAGCAAAAACGCCGTAAGCCCCGCGCTCTAATCGACGCGGACACATCGAACCGTAGGTGAGTACCGCGTGACGATTGAGCGTCGGGATATAAGGCGGGTCAACGGAAGTATGGAGTTGACTAACAAATGTAGTGGGAAAACAGATATTTAGCGTAAGTGGTAAGTCATGCTAAACTCCTGGAATGTTAACCATGAACTACACATACCGAATTGATCCAGATGTCAGCCAACAAGCTCAAATGCTTGCGTGGCTGGAAAGCTGTCGCAGGGTTTATAACTATGCCTTGCGAGAACTTAAGGATTGGATGAATAGTCGGAAGTGCATGGTTGATAGATGCTCCTTGGAAAAGGAATACATCATCAGTGCTGATGCGCCTTTTCCGGGATATATGGAGCAGAAGCGGCAACTGCCTGTACTCAAACAAACATGGACAGGACTCAAAAACGTTCATTCGCAGGTATTGCAAGACGTAATTAAACGCCTGCATAACACTTGGGAGAACTTCCGTAAGCGAGACTTTGGGTTTCCTAGATTCAAAAAGTACGGACAATTCAAGTCGTTTCTCTTTCCACAGTTTAAAGAAAGCCCCATATCTGGGAATCAAATTAAACTGCCCAAAATTGGTCTTGTCCCCATCACATTGCACCGCTCCATCCCTGACGGTTTTGCCGTCAAGCAAGTGCGGGTGCTGTCTAGATGTCGAGGGACTCAATGGTATGTCATTGTAACCATCCAGTCGGATGTGAGCATTCCCGATATACCCGTTCATGGTCGTGCTATTGGTATTGATTTGGGACTGGAGCGGTTTATTACCTCTTCTGATGGCACTTATGTAGAACGTCCGAAGTTCTTTAAGACTTTGCAAAGTCGGCTGAAAGTGCTGCAACGCAGAGCTGCAAGGAAACAGAAACGTTCTAAAAACTGGGAAAAAGCGCAGATTGAAGTAGCCAAACTCCATCACCACATTGCCAATCGTCGTAAAGACTTTCATTTGAAAAATGCCCACAAGCTTTGCGACCAAGCACAGACTATTTTTGCTGAAAACCTGAACACTGTTGGACTCAATAGAGGAATGCTCAGGAAGGAATGCGTTGATGCATCTTTTGGGACATTCTTGAGTTTGTTGGAGTGGGTTTGTTGGAAACGCGGGGTGTACTTTGAAAAAGTCAATCCCAACGGCACATCCCAAACTTGCCCTAACTGCCAAACGGCTGTGTCTAAGACCCTTGGGGATAGAATTCATAATTGTCCTGAGTGTCAATACTCTACTCATCGCGACCATGCTGCGGCTCAAATAGTGTTAATACGTGGGCTTGATAATGTAGTATCCGTGGACGACGGAGAAGGGAAACTGCCTGGTCTTGCCGTACTGTCGGGGGCTTTTTGCCTAGATAAGTGGTTATCCAGGAATGCTCAAGAGCGATCTTGAGAAGCCAGCGCTCTACCCCTTAGGGTGAGCGTCTGGAGAAGTCACGTGTGAGATTCTAAAACGAGGACTAAGCATGACCGAACCGCAAATTGCCCCCTATGGTTCCTGGAAGTCACCCATTACAGCCGACCTGATTGTCGCTGGCACCATTGGTCTGGGTGGTATTGCCCTAGATGGTGAAGATGTCTATTGGACAGAGGGGCGACCGGCAGAAGCGGGACGGAATGTAATTGTGCGGCGGACGCCGGATGGCAAGACAGTTGATGTGACGCCATCCCCCTTCAACGTTCGTACCCGCGTTCACGAGTATGGGGGCGGTGCGTTTGCGATTAAAGATGGCACGATTTACTTTTCCAACTTTGCCGACCAACGCCTCTACAAGCAAACTCCTGGTTCCGAACCCCAACCGCTAACCCAAGAGTCAGGGGGAAATCTACGTTATGCCGATGCCATAATTGATTCGCAGCGAGGGCGGATAATTTGTGTGTGCGAAGACCATACGGATGGAGGTCATGAGCCAACTAACACCTTGGTCAGCATTAGTTTGGAGAATGGAGACGATGTCCAAGTCCTAGCTTCTGGCAGTGATTTCTACTCGTCACCGCGCCTTAGTCCAGATGGCACTCAATTAGCGTGGCTGAGTTGGAACCATCCCAATATGCCTTGGGATGGCACTCAACTCTGGGTTGCCACGATTCAGGACGATGGTTCTCTCGACCAAGCAAAGTTTACTGCTGGCGGAGTTGAAGAGTCAATTTTTCAGCCAGAGTGGTCGCCAGATGGTGTACTGTATTTCGTATCCGATCGCACGAATTGGTGGAACCTCTATCGCTGGCAACCCAACCTGGGTAAGGGGGGAGTGTGGGAAGTCGAGCTGTTGTATGAAATGGAGGCGGAATTTGGTCTGCCGCAGTGGGTTTTCGGCATGTCCACCTATGCTTTTGCCTCAGCTAACACTCTGATCTGCACGTATACTCAGAACGGGATTTGGAAGCTGGCGAGTCTCGATACGCAGACCAAACAGCTAGAAGAAATTGAAACACCCTACACGGAGATTTCATCTCTTCAGGCGGCGAATAATCGAATAGGGTTCATCGGCAGTTCCGCTACACAACCAAGTGCCGTTGTCCAGATGGACCTGGCAACCAGAGCAATAGACGTGTTGCGTCGATCGAGCGAATTGGAAATCGATCCGGGATACCTCTCGACCCCACAAGCGATCGCATTTCCCACCGAAAATGGTCTTACCGCCTACGCTATCTTCTACCCCCCGCAAAACAAAGATTACGCGGCACCTTCTGGAGAAAAACCACCACTCGTTGTCAAAAGCCACGGCGGCCCAACTGCCTCTACTTCTAGTGCGTTTAACTTGAGAATTCAATACTGGACGAGTCGCGGCTTTGCCTTTGTCGATGTCAATTATGGAGGCAGTACGGGATACGGGCGAGAGTATCGCCAGCGATTAAACGATAATTGGGGCATCGTGGATGTAGATGACTGCGCCAATGTAGCCAAGTATCTCGCCGAGCAAGGATTAGTCGATCGCGATCGCTTAGCAATCGCAGGGGGTAGTGCTGGGGGCTATACAACCCTAGCGGCGCTGACGTTCCGAGATGTCTTTAAAGCAGGGGCGAGTTACTACGGTGTCAGCGATTTGGAAATCTTGGCCAGGGATACTCACAAGTTTGAGTCGCGCTACTTAGATGGATTGATTGGCCCTTATCCAGAACGGAAAGATTTGTACGAAAAGCGATCGCCCATTCACTTTACAGACCAACTCTCCTGTCCTGTGATTTTCTTCCAAGGGTTGGAAGACAAGATTGTACCGCCCAATCAAGCTGAAATGATGGTCGAAGCCATTAAAGCGAAAGGATTACCCGTGGCGTATGTTACTTATGAGGGAGAGCAACATGGGTTCCGTCGTGCCGAGAATATCAAACGTACCTTAGATGGTGAGTTTTACTTCTACTCTCGCGTCTTTGGTTTTGAACCGGCGGAATCCATCGAGCCAGTTGCGATCGCAAACCTGCCTTAAACAGTGAACAGTGAGCAGTGGCCAGTTAAAGGCGGCTGGTTGAAATTGCTACTCTGGAAACATACTAAAAGTGTGTCTCTCCAGAGGTAGAGGAATGAGTAACCGGGAAACCAGATCGCTTGTCCGTGAGGAAACACAAGCACTCGTCCGCGAACTAAAAACTCAAGGCACAACCCTAGGCGGATTCGTTGCGCTCATCTGGGCGATCTCAATTGTAGATTTCGTCCTCGGAGGGGCGCTGAATGCTTATGGTATCTGGCCTCACCACATTATCGGTCTGCGCGGTATTCTCTTTGCTCCTTTTCTTCACGGTAGTTTGGGGCACCTCATTGCCAATACCATTCCTTTTGTGGTTCTAGGCTGGTTTGTCATGTTGCAAGAAACCAGCGACTTTTTTGTGGTGAGCGCCATTACCATGCTGGTGAGTGGGTTGGGGACTTGGTTGCTGGGTTCACCCAACTCAGTTCACATTGGTGCCAGTGGCTTAATTTTCGGTTACTTGGGTTTTCTCTTACTACGCGGTTACTTTGAACGCAATTTTCCCTCAATTTTGCTGTCGCTCGTTGTCGGATTTCTGTATGGCGGGACGATTTGGGGCGTTTTGCCGACACAACCAGGAATATCTTGGGAGGGACATTTATTTGGTTTTATCGGCGGAGTCATTGCCGCACGCCTCCTGACTAACGGGAGAAAATGAAAAGGTAAAATTGCAAGCTTAAACGTATAGAGAATGCTGAAAAAGCAGAAATTTCCTTACCTTGTGGGTTCTAAATGGACAGCTAAGCAGAAAACTTGGGGCTGGCGACACTTCCAAGTCATCAACCGCAAGAACGAGGGTAAGTGGGTTTTTGCGGAAATGGTAGCCTCCTGCGACCCCAATGTCCGTTTTTGGCTGAATGCTAAACAGCTCAAAGACCGTTCCCTCTGGCATGCTGGCTGGCAATCTCTAGAAGAAATGAAGGAGATGGAGGAAGAAGAAGAAGAGGTGTTTTAGAGGGGGCGACTGAATTGCAAAGCGATCGCGTTGAGAATGTAACTCAGGCGATCGCTTTTATTTGGTACTAAGGAGTTGTCACATACGCGATTGATGATGGTTAATGAGACACGGTAACCGGTGTTAGGAGAAAACCCTTGTCTTGACCGTTGAATTTTCCCGCTCCTACAATCTGTCCTTTGTCATTAATACCGCTGGCAACAGTTAATTCCCAGCCAGAATTAGGGGGTAACAGGTTATTGAGGTTTCTTATGATGCCATTACGCCATACAAAAGCTTGGAGAGTGCCACTACTAGTAGATGAATAGCCGACTACTGTCCCCACCTGGTTAATATCAATAGCCTCGGTGGTTGTGCCGCCGAAGTTACCTAAGTTAGTCAGAGTACCGTTTTGCCACAAAAAGGCGTGGTAAAGCCCACTGTTAGTGAGCGATTTGCCGACCACTTGCCCTGCATTATTAATATCAAAGGCTCTACTCTTGTCGCCACCGAGGGTACCTAAGTCAGTCATATTGCCGTTCTGCCACAAAAATGCATGTTCTTTAAGTCTGTTGGTCGTTTGACTCATACCAACGACTTGGCCTGAGTTATTGATACGAAGGGGGAGGGTGAGAGGGTAATTATTAAGGGTTCCCAATGGGGTGACGGAGTAATAGAAGCGTGGGGTGGCAGTGGTAGCAGTAAATAAGGAGACGGCTATGGCAATAACTACCACTCCTACTAAGCCAAGTAGGAAATTTCTCAATAATCGGTGATGCATATAACTTGTTCCTAGTGTAGAGGGACTAAAATTTGCATAAAAGTTCTCACTGCTGAGGTTGAGAACTTATCTAGAAAGTTTCAAAAACTGGCACCATCTAATAAAACCCCTGAGTTTTGATGGAGTGCGATATGGAGCTTTGTAGGGACATCGGTATTGTCGTGTCCTTAAAAAACTCTAGGCAGTTGTGAATGGCTATAAGGATAGAGAGCCTTGGCTGTTACTTCCCTAAAACTGGTGTCTGCTCATGAATACTCTTCTTACAAGAATCCCTTGTCGTTTTGGTAGTACCCTCACGGGTACTCTTAGACCAGTATTTTTACCTTCCAGCCCTTCGATGTCTCGATTAGCTGACGAAGTAGATATAAGTTCTTATTTCTAAGGTGTGAGCCAAAAACTCTTGTTGCTTCTAACTTGCGAGGGAGAACTCTCTAGCTCCGCCTCGTTACATTAGGTTACATAAGTTAAAGCGGAGCAACAATGACTAATACACCCAACGCACCCATCACCAACCCTGAAGACCGGAATGCCGTTAAGTTCGGTTTCACCCCTCAAGCAGAAATCTGGAATGGTCGTCTGGCAATGCTTGGCTTTGTAATTGCCCTGGCGATTGAAGTGTTCTCCAATCAAGGTGTTCTGCACTTCTGGGGTTTGCAGTAAGTCCGATAGAACCTACATAGAATCATCCAGTAACAAATGCATTAAACAAAGGAGAATAGCAAATGGTTAACGCTAACAACTCACCCAACCAACCGATTACTGACCCCCAAGAACGGAATGCTTGGGTCGGTGGTTTCACTCCTCAAGCGGAAATCTGGAACGGACGTTTAGCCATGCTGGGCTTCGTTGTCGCACTTGCGATCGAATTGTTCTCTGGTCAGGGTTTGCTCCACTTCTGGGGTCTGCTCTAATTTGAAGGCATCTCTCAGGTAGTCCAATAGCTTAAACATAGGAGGCTGATTGAAGCCTCCTATATTTTTATTGGAGTAGGAGTTTGAGTAATTGACATCTTCCACCATTCTCCAGGTTTAAACCCTGGCTGGTTATGGCGACTGGAAATTTTTAAGGGTTTGAAGCATCCAATCTTAAGCTTTTCAATAGATGGTGACTAGTGAATAAAACAACACTCTTAGGGTAGATTTAAGTTAGTTCCATAACCCATGTCGGGACATTTTGTCCCTGGTTTGGTATGGAGGTCTTGAAATGAACAATATCTTCGATGCCTTCATCTCCTACGGCAGAGCAGATAGTAAAGCGTTCGCTACAAAACTTCACGATCGATTGCTCGAACTTGGATTGAAGGTTTGGTTTGACCAAAATGATATTCCCCTCGCTGTAGACTTTCAAAACCAAATTAATGATGGTATCGAGAAGGCGCATAACTTCCTGTTCATCATTTCGCCCCATTCTGTTAATTCGGACTATTGTCGCAGAGAAATTGAGCTGGCAATCAAGCATAATAAACGGATTATTCCGCTATTGCATGTCGAGCAAATTAGTCAGGAGACTTGGCGGCAGAGATTTCCTAGTGGTACAGCCCAAGATTGGGACGTGTACAAAGGGCAAGGTAAACACGACCATTATCAAAACATGCACCCGACAATTCGCCAGATTAACTGGGTGTATTTTCGAGCAGGAATCGATGATTTTGAGCAATCGTTTGCGGGATTAATAGAATTATTTCGTCGTCATGCCGATTATGTCGAGCAGCATACTGGGTTTTTAGTCAAAGCCTTGGAGTGGGAACGACATCAAAAACAAAATAGTTATTTATTAATTGGGGAAGAACGCCAAGAAGCAGAAGCTTGGTTAAAAATACGCTTTAAAGACGAGCAACCGCCTTGTGTTCCTACCGATTTGCATTGCGAATACATCACCGAAAGTATCAAAAATGCCAATAACTTGATGACGCAGGTGTTCCTTGCCTATGCTGATGAGGATAGGGCAGCCATGGAGAAGATTCGCCGCAGTTTGAGGCGGGACAGCGTTACGGTTTGGACGAATACCACCGATATTCAAACCGGGGAAGCATTTGATGAGGCAATTAATCGCGGGATTGAACAAGCGGATAATTTGGTCTATCTGCTCTCGCCGAATTCAGTACGTTCTACTTACTGTCACCGAGAATTAGATTTAGCGTTGTCATTGCACAAGCGGATTATCCCCGTGCTAGTCCGAGAAACTCCACCGGAGCATGTGCCATCAGCGCTGCGAGAGTTGCAGTATATCGACCTCACAGACAACGTGAAGGAAGAGGATTACTATCTCGATGAAAGTCAACTGTTGAAGATTTTTCATCAGGATGAGGCTTATTATAACGAGCATAAGATTTTGCTCACCAAAGCCCTGAAGTGGAAGCGGCAACACGAAAATCCGAGTATTCTGCTGCGCGGGTATAACTTGCGGAGTGCCGAAACTTGGATGAAGGTGGCACACAAGAGAACGCTGCATCTGCCGACACCGTTCATTGAAGAATTTATTAATGAAAGTCTGCGGCAACCTCCGGCAATATCATTGGATGTATTTATCTCCTATTCCCGTGCTGATTCGGACTTTGCCCGTAAGCTGAATGATGCGTTACAGATACAGGGAAAGACCACCTGGTTTGACCAGGAAAGCATTGCATCGGGAGCGGATTTTGCCCAGGAGATATGCCAGGGAATTAAAGTCTGCGATAACTTTTTGTTTATTCTGTCCCCCCGTTCGGTGAATTCTCCGTATTGTGCGGATGAAGTGGAGTATGCCGCTAGTTTAAATAAGCGGTTTGTGACGGTGCTGCATCGAGAGGTGAATTCAGATGAGCTGCATCCGGAGTTAGCCAAGGTACAGTGGATTGATTTTGAGGGTAATGAGCGGGATTTTAATGCCAATTTTAACCAATTGGTCAGAACAATCGATACTGACCGCGACCATGTTCACAGTCATACTAAATGGTTGCAGAGGGCGATTGAATGGAACGAAAATAGCCAAAGTGCTGACTTGCTGTTGCGGGGGAGTGAATTAGTAATTGCCCAACAGTGGTTACTAGAAGCAGAGCAAAAAAACAAACAACCCCAGGCGACAGAGTTACAGAAGGCATTGATTGCTGCGAGTCAAGAGTTTCGAGATTATTTGCTTCGACAAGACGAGGAACGACAACAGCGCGAACTGGAAGCGGCACGAAAAATCGCTCAGGAGTCGGCTGCTAGGGTTAAGCAGGAGAGAACAACACTGATTGTTTTGGGTATTTCTGTAGTAGTGCTGAGTGGCTCGACTCTCTTTGCCTTTTCTCAACGCAATGAAGCTCGGAAGAATACGAGAGAAGCAACTCAACAGAACATCATTGCCCTAACTCACACCTCTGATGCGTTGTTTCTTGCCAATCGGCAGCTTGACTCGCTGGTTACTGCTCTACAGGCAGGGAAAAAACTGAAAAATGCCAAGTTGGAACAAGGTGGCGCTCCAAGTCAGACTCAGGAGGCGCTACAGCAGACTACTTACGCGCTACAACAGGCAATTTACAACCTGCAAGAGCGTAATCATTTGGAAGGTCATAATAGTGCAGTCAATAGCGTGAGTTTCAACCCGGATGGCAAAACCTTGGCTTCTGCGAGTTGGGATAAGACCATCAAACTCTGGGATGTGGCGACAGGCAAAGAAATCACCACTCTCAAGGGGCATAGCAGTGGGGTCGAGAGCGTGAGCTTCAGCCTAGATGGCAAGACTTTGGCTTCTGCGAGTTGGGATAAGACCATCAAACTCTGGGATGTGGCGACAGGCAAAGAACTTACCACTCTCAAGGGGCATAGCAGTGGGGTTGAGAGCGTGAGTTTCAGCCCAGATGGCAAGACTTTGGCTTCTGCTGGTGATGACAAGACTATCAAATTCTGGGATGTGGCGACAGGCAAAGAACTCACCACTCTCAAGGGGCATCAGTATAGGGTCTATAGCGTGAGTTTCAGCCCAGATGGTAAGACCTTGGCTTCTGCTAGTGTTGACAAGACCATCAAACTTTGGAATCTGGCAACAAGCAAAGAGATTACCACCCTCACGGGACATAGCCTTTGGGTTGATAGCGTGAGTTTCAGTCCGGATGGCAAGACCTTGGCTTCGGCTTCTGCTGATGCTGACAACAACATCAAGCTCTGGAATCTGGCGACAGATAAAGAAATAACTTCTCTCAAGGGGCATAGTGATGCGGTCATGAGTGTGAGTTTCAGTCCGGATGGCAAGATGATAGCTTCTGCTAGTCTTGATAAGACGATCAAACTCTGGAAGGTGTATCCCAATGACTTCAACGATCTAATGAAGCTCGGTTGCGATCGCGTCAGGGATTATCTTAAGTACAACGCCCCAGAAAGCGATCGTACTCTCTGCGCTCAAAATTATTGACCTCACCGTTCACTGTTCGCAGACCCTTTGAGTAAAACACGATCGCTTTTTAATTCCAAATCGCTGACTTTCAATCTTCCTATCTGGCTCGAAAGGTTGAGTTCTTGTTTCAGCTTTTCGGGAGAAACACCCAGACGCTGGGCAAGCTCGTTGATACTCAAACACAAATTTCCCAGCTTGATTTTGGTATTATCGTCCCACTCTAATTGTCCATTTTCCACCAACGGTTTCCCTGAGATACCGACATAAACGTCTCGATCTTTGAGCGGAGGGAATGTATTGACTATTTTTTCGATAGCCGCATTTTGATTCTCATCCAATTGATTCTTAGGAAGCTCAGAGAGATTAACGACAGTGCCACTTTCGATTCTTCCATCTTGGATAGTCGTGCGGATAGCAGAAACAGGAGGGATAACTTTACCGTTATTGACTTTCTCAGCAATTTTGGCTGTAACCAGCTCGCTAACGTCTTGAGGGTTGAGTTCAACTTCTACAGGTTGAGAAGGAGAGCGTCTAGATGATTCCTCAACACGAGAATTAATTTTCTCGATCGCTCTCGCTTTAGCAGAACTTAGCTCTAAAGAATTTCTCCCAGCGATCGTGGTAGCTGTATTCTCAGATTGAGCAGTGTACCACTTAGGGATTTGAGTTGCTTGTCGCCAATAATAATACCCTACAGCTATCCCAATACCTAATAATACAGAAATAGTAAAAACTACTTTTTTCATGATTTACTATCCATTTTAATAATTAATAAAATTCTCTTTTGACTTTCTCTCTGTGTTCTCTGTGCCTCTGTGGTTTGTTATTTCTATAACTCCAATAGATTAGCTATAATCCAAATTCATTAAATGAATTTTTTATTAATAGAGATAAAAAAATAGCAATGAGTGAACTGCTCAAAGTATCCATCGAGATTGAATTGAAGCCAAAGGAGTGATGGTTCTCCAGAAAGCTAAAATAGAGTAAATAACTGTTGCAATAAAGACAGCCCATAAAACGCCTATGACAACTGCTGCACCGGTAAAAACTCAGTACGAAGCAATTATCGGTCTAGAAACCCATTGCCAGCTGAGTACCCAAACCAAAATCTTCTCCTATTCCTCCACAGAGTTCGGTGCTCCTCCCAATACCAATATCGATCCGATTTGTATGGGATTGCCAGGAGTGTTGCCCGTACTAAATCAAAAGGTTCTGGAGTATGCTGTCAAAGCGGGTTTGGCGTTGAATTGTCAGATTGCACCGTATAGCAAGTTTGACCGCAAGCAGTATTTCTATCCCGACCTGCCTAAAAACTATCAGATTTCTCAGTATGACCTGCCCATCGCCGAGCATGGTTCGCTGGAGATCGAGCTGGCAGACAAGGCGGGTAATGTAACTCGTAAAACGATTGGGATCACTCGCCTCCACATGGAAGAAGATGCGGGCAAGTTGGTTCACGCCGGAAGCGATCGCCTTTCGGGTTCGACTTACTCTCTAGTCGATTACAATCGGGCTGGAGTGCCGCTCGTGGAAATCGTCTCGGAACCGGATTTGCGCTCTGGACAAGAAGCCGCCGAATATGCTCAGGAATTGCGCCGGATTATGCGCTACATCGGCGTCAGCGACGGCAACATGCAGGAAGGTTCGCTGCGCTGCGATGTGAATATTTCCGTGCGTCCCGTCGGACAAAAGGAGTTCGGCACGAAAGTCGAAATCAAGAACATGAACTCCTTCAATGCCATCCAAAAAGCGATCGAATACGAAATTGATCGCCAAATTGCTGCCATTGAAGCTGGAGAACGCATTATTCAAGAAACCCGCCTCTGGGAAGAAGGCGCTCAACGCACGATTAGCATGCGCGTTAAGGAAGGTTCTAGCGACTACCGCTACTTCCCCGAACCCGATTTACCACCGATTGAAGTCTCCCAAGAGCAGTTGGAGCAATGGCGCAGCGAACTCGCCGAACTTCCCGCCCAAAAACGCCATCGCTATGAAAACGAGCTGGGGCTTTCTGCCTATGATGCTCGCGTACTGACGGACGACAGGCAAGTAGCGGAGTATTTTGAAGCGACGGTTACTGCTGGTGCGAATGCCAAACAAGCGGCGAACTGGATTATGGGAGATATCGCCGCTTACCTCAACAATGAGAAATTAGCAATTTCGGAGATTGCCCTCAAACCAAACACCCTAGCAGAACTCATCACGCTGATTGAAGACGGCACGATTAGCGGAAAAATTGCTAAGGAAGTTTTACCCGAACTTCTGACTAAGGGCGGCTCTGCTAAGGAGCTCGTGAAAGACAAGACCCAACTTTCCGATCCAGCTCAACTCGAAGCCATTATCGATGAGATACTTACCGAAAATCCAAAGGAACTGGAGCAGTACCGTGCGGGCAAAACCAAGCTGCAAGGCTTCTTTGTTGGGCAGGTGATGAAGAAAACCAGTGGGCGTGCCGATCCCAAGCTAACCAACCAAATCCTCGGCAAGAAGCTCAATGCTTAGGAGAGTATCTGCCAAAGTCTTCCCCAAACTCTCTCAAACGGCATGCGTGCATCACATCTCGATCCTCGATACAAGTAGGGATTCCAAAGTTTTGCGCTGACTTGACACAGCCAATTGTAAACTTCACGGAATCAACAAGATAAGGGGCAACACCCTTCATGCCTGGAACTATATACTTTGATATGTAGATGCACCCTGATGATCGGAGAGTTGCTTAGGTGACTCTCCTTTTTTTTGGTTTTTGAGCGATCGGGGAAAAAATATTACGACAGGGGGTGACACCCCTCACCCCCGAGCTTTATACTTGAGCTAAGTAGATGCACCCTGATGATCGGGAGAGTTGCTTAGGTGACTCTCTTTTTTTTTATGTTTTGAAAGTCAACGGTCTTGATGTATGACATACCGAGACTTGGTATAATCCCCTCTCAACAGTGACAGTTAAGCTTTTGACCAGCGATCGATTGGTCAGACGCTCACCCTCCCAGGCAAACAAAAAAGCTGATAGCTGATAGCTGACGGCTAACCGCTAGAAGTGGTCACTGATTGAAGCAAGAGTCAAGGATTTCAGGAGGCATCATGTCAGACTGGCAGGAAATTACTGGTGGTGTCACAGCTCCCAGAGGATATCGAGCAGCAGGAATTACGGCGGGTCTGAAACCTTCAGGACTTCCGGATTTAGCGTTAATTGTCTCAGAGGTAGATGCGATCGCGGCGGGTGTGTTCACCACCAGTTGCGTGCGTGCTGCCCCGATAGATTATTGCCGCCAGCGCCTGCAAGCTAAAGCTAGTGCCCGTGCCATCTTAGTTAATGCCGGACAAGCCAATGCGGCAACCGGCGAACAAGGGTGGAGAGACGCCCTAGACAGCGCTCAAGCTCTGAGTCAAGCACTAAACATTTCGGCTGACTCGATTTTGCTCGCCTCTACAGGCGTCATCGGTCAACGAATTCGCATGGATGCTCTCCTGTCCGGTATTCCTCAACTCGTTGCATCGCTATCAGAAACGGGTTCGGATGCAGCAGCACAAGCCATTATCACCACCGATTTGGTCACAAAAGCGATCGCCCTAGAAACCACCATTCACGATCGCCCCGTGCGGATGGGTGGTATTTGCAAGGGTTCTGGCATGATTCATCCCAATATGGCAACACTGCTTGCCTTTGTCACCTGCGATGCGGCTGTTTCTACCTCGCTGTGGCAACAAATGTTGAGTCGGGCAGCGGATAAAAGCTTCAACCAAATTACAGTTGATGGCGATACCAGTACCAACGACACCCTAATTGCTCTAGCCAACGGTCAATCCCGAACGGCTGCAATTACAGAGATGGGGCCAGAAGCCGAAAAGTTAGAGGGCATGCTCACTGCCATTTGCCAGTACATGGCAAAAGCGATCGCGCGGGATGGAGAAGGTGCCACCTGCTTGATTGAAGTACAAGTTACAGGCGCACCTGATGACAAAGCAGCCCGTCAAATCGCGAGAACCATTGCTGGGTCATCGTTAGTTAAATCCGCTATATTTGGTCGCGATCCCAACTGGGGAAGGATTGCCGGAGCAGCAGGACGTGCCGGTGTACCATTCGAGCAAGAAAATCTGCGGATTCAGCTAGGAAATTTTCTACTGATGGAAAACGGTCAACCTTTAGCGTTTGACCGTGCGGCAGCTAGCAATTACCTCAAACAAGCCGCAGCCGGTGCTTATTTGAAAGAGGATACCGTTTTAATCTCTGTGAGTGTCGGCAACGGCCATGGTTCTGGTATAGCTTGGGGCTGCGACTTGAGTTATGACTACGTGAAAATTAACGCCGAGTATACGACTTGAGAACATAGTGGCTCTCCTAAGGAGTTGAACTAAAAGCAGCAGATGCTTGGCTTGCAAATTTGAAAGCCTAGAGCGCAGGTACAGAAATAGTTTTTCCCCCGGAAGGGCGAAGCATTTGGGCAGGAAAATCAAGGCTTGAGCAATAGATTGTCCCCCAAATGCTTCGCCCCTACCCATAATTTGGAAAATAGAGGCTGAAACAACGCTAAATCGTTCCTATCTCTATTTTCATTTTTCTGCTTGTATCACTTGCAAGCTTCCGCCTGCATGCAAACTATGTCTACGCACCCTAAACCCCACGTCTTGAAGTAATGCCGGTAAGTCAGTTTCCAATAGCTGCCAAGCGGTTTGCGTCTCAAATAACCATAGAAATACTGCTACTCCAGGCCAAAATAGGAAATTGGTCGGCTTGTGAAAATCCACGATCGCAAATGTGCCTCCGGGTTTGAGTACCCGATAAACTTCTTTAATAATTTGCTGTAGCCCAGAAGGGGACATTTCATGCATGGCCACGCTGCTGTGTACCAAATCGAATTGTGCATTTGGTAACGGCATCTCTTCGGCCAACCCTTCTACGTACTGTGCTTGAGGAACATTTCGCTCGGCTCGTTGCAGTGAGAATAGGGAGGCATCTAAACCTGTAACATGTTGGGAGTATTTCACCAAATATTGGGTTGCCTGACCGCTGCCGCAACACAGGTCTAATACCTTAGTTTCTGAATCGATTGTTAAGCCTTGCAACGGTAAGAGATGAAATTGCACTTCCCCGCCTACACTAATGGCGGCTAGTCGAGAAATCGTGTCATACAGCCACTGGTATTGATAGCTCCAAGTCCTTAAAATAGTTGCCACGACTCAATTCCTGATAAAAATGTATGTTTCTTAACTGCGAATTCAAGCCATTAAAGGGATATATTGTTAAAATCAGTAACAAATATGAAAGTTTTGGGAAGCTGTAACCGCTATGGGTCGTGTTGGGGTTTTGTTACTAAATTTAGGCGGGCCTGATGAATTAAGGGATGTCCGGCCCTTTCTCTATAATTTATTTTCCGATCCTGAAATTATTCGTCTACCCTTTTCCTGGCTGCAAAGCCCCCTTGCTTGGTTGATTTCGACGCTTCGTGCGAAGAAGTCGCAAGAAAACTACCGGCAAATCGGTGGGGGATCGCCATTACGCCGCATTACAGAAGCGCAAGCGCAAGCCCTGCAAGAATGCTTGCAGCAAAAAGGGCAGGATGTCAATGTTTACATAGGGATGCGTTACTGGCATCCGTTTACAGAGGAAGCGATCGCTCGAATCAAACGCGATGCGATCGAACAGTTAGTAATTCTCCCTCTATACCCCCAATTTTCTATTAGTACCAGTGGTTCGAGCTTCCGACTTTTGGAAAAACTCTGGGAAGAAGACCCAAGTTTACAGCGGATCGAACATACAGTTATTCCCTCCTGGTATCAACAACCGGGCTATCTGCAAGCGATGGCCCAGTTAATTGCCCAGGAACTCGACCAGTTTCCTAACCCCGACTCGGTTCACATCTTCTTCAGCGCTCACGGAGTTCCTGTCAGCTACGTAACAGAAGCGGGTGACCCCTATCAGCAAGAAATTGAGGATTGTACGAGGCTAATTGTAGAAACCCTCAACCGTCCAAACCCCCATACCCTGGCTTATCAGAGTCGCGTGGGGCCAGTCGAGTGGCTTAAACCCTACACGGAGGATGCCCTTCAAGAATTGGGTGCTCAAGGTGTAGAGGATTTACTCGTGGTGCCGATTAGCTTTGTTTCGGAACACATCGAAACGCTGGAGGAAATTGATATTGAATATCGACATCTAGCAGAAGAATCAGGAATTCATAACTTCCAGCGCGTACCGGCACTCAATAGCCATCCAGTTTTCATCGATTCTTTAGCAACGTTAGTTGTTGAAGCTCTTGACGCCCCTGGGCATCAACTTTCAGAAGTGATGCATCCGAAAAAGACAGTCAAGATGTATCCCCAAGAGCGATGGGAGTGGGGAATGACAACAGCAGCAGAAGTTTGGAATGGTCGTCTGGCGATGATTGGTTTTATTGCTTTGCTGTTGGAATTGATTAGCGGTCAGGGGCCACTGCACTTTGTCGGTATACTTTAATCAGTCATTCAACAGTGAGCAGTGACTAAACTCACTGCTCATTTTCAGTGAGAGTTTTTAATCTCCTACTCGAAGCTTCCTAAAGCTTCCCCAAAAATAATGTAGAGGCGTCAACTGCGCCTCTACTGAAAAAATCTATTGCAATAAAAGATATAGTGAGTTTTAACTCATCCGGCGCTTACGCCTTCTAGCGATCGCTTTGCGCTTTTTCTTTTCAATGGGAGTCTCAAAGTGACGCAGACGCTTCATATCCGCAAAAATGCCAGCCTTTGAGACTTGCCGCTTAAATCGGCGCAGTGCTGACTCAATTCCTTCATTTTCACCTACAACCACTTGGGTCATTCTATCTTCTCCTGATCTGGAACAACAAATTGGATAGTTTGGGCAATCCCTTTGAATCTTTTAGTAATTGGCGATCGCAAAGGTTTAGGAGCATTTTGTTCTCTGTTTTAAATGGTGCTGTTGAATGGATGCTCACCGCACGCTTATCGCCTCAGGCTACTCAGTGAATCGAGAGCAGCTTTGGCGGCGAGGCTTCACTCACCAGACCAAAAAGCTGAATGCCCCTAACTAGAATTGCGCTGTTGTTGACTTAAAAAATTGATGCGTAAACATCAATGCTGAGTAACTACGAGAGCAGCCAGTCCTTCTTTATCTAATAAGGCTTAGCTTTTATTAACGTTGAGGCTAAAATCCATCCCTTCAGCACCATCGTAGCTACTATTTCCAGTTTATCTGTTAAGGATTATTTCGCAAAACGTTCTGAGATTGACTAGCGTCGAGAATAATACATACCTAACATCGATAAACCTTAGCTAATTCCAACACAAAACATAAAACAAATCGTCTAACTTACTCTCTTGGCACAAAAGCGCTCTACCTCAAACCTTCACTAATAGAGCTTCTAACTCTTCTTTTTCCGGTATACCAGTCTTAAGTAGGGCGATCGCGTTGTCAATCAACTCAACCCCCTGCTCAACCGCCTCAATGACCGCCAGTTGTCCGCGCAACTGCGCTGACCCAGCAAAACCTTTAGCATACCATGTCATGTGCTTGCGAGCCTGACGAATTCCGCGATCGCCTTTATACTCCCATAAGGCTTGCAGATGTTCTCGCGCACATTCCAATCGCTCTACAGGCGTCGGTGGCCTCAACGGTTGCCCCGATTTCAGGAAGGAGTCAATTTCTCCAACCAAAAAAGGATAACCTAGCGTTCCTCGCGAACACATCACCCCATCCGCACCCGTTTGTTCCAGACAGTTCACGGCAGCTTCCACCGAGAAGATATCCCCATTAGCAATGACTGGAATCGAGAGAATCTCCTTGACTCGCCCAATCCACTCCCACTTGGCAGAGCCATTGTAGCCCTGAGCGCGAGTGCGAGCATGCAGTGTCAGCATCTGGGCTCCCGCATCTTCCATCCGCTTGGCAAATTCCAGGATATTGATTTCCTCATCTGTCCAACCGATACGAGTTTTCACCGTCACTGGCACGTTTACTGCCTTGACAACTGCTCTGACAATTGCCTGGGCCGTTTCTGGTTGTCGCAGGAGGGAAGAACCGCCCCCATTTTTCGTGATTTTATTCACAGGGCAACCCATATTGATATCAATCGTATCTGCTCCTTCCTCCACCGCCATCTGCGCCGCTTCTGCTAAGAAATCTGGACGGCAATCAAACAACTGAATGCTGATGGGACGTTCGTTCGGGTCTACCTCCATAATTTTGGGTAGTGCTTTGGCGTAGCGTAATCCTGATGCATGCACCATCTCCGTGTACATCATCGATTCAGGAGCATAGCGTCGCACCAGACGACGAAACACTAAATCCGTAACACCGGAAAGGGGCGACTGTAGAACTCGACTTTTCACCTCTAAAGAGCCAATCTTGAGCGGTGTAGAAAGTCGGGCTTTTAGACTGGGAGATAGAGAAACCATAGAAAAGTAAGCCCGCTCGGCATTGAAGTTAGCTTGCTTTACAATCAAACTGTTTGTCAGTGGTCAATAACGATAGACAGAAAGCCTAGGTTGACTAAACTTGCAAGCTAAAGGCACATCAGCAGAGATGGCCGCAACCTGACTTTTGTGAGTCTACAAGACGCCTTTTGAACTGGGGATCGCACTGGCGCGACGGGGATCGATTTCCACAGCCATCCGAATCGCCCGCGCAAACGCTTTGAACGTCGCTTCAATAATGTGGTGCGAATTAATGCCGTCCAACTGACGGATGTGCAACGTCATTTGGCTATGATTCACTACCGCAACAAAGAATTCTCGTACTAATTGAGTATCGTAAGTTCCGACGCGCTGCGTGGGAATCTCTAGACCGTAGCTTAAGTGAGGACGCCCGGAAAAGTCGAGAGTCACCTGCACCAGAGCCTCATCAAGGGGGGCAAGAAAATGACCGAACCGGACAATGCCTTTGCGCTCGCCCAGTGCTTTGCCTAACGCCATCCCCAGTGTAATTCCTACATCTTCGTTGGTATGGTGGTCGTCAATTTCCCAATCTCCCTTTGCTCGCACGTCCAAATCGATCAGGCCATGCGAAGCGATCTGATGCAGCATATGGTCGAGAAATGGGATACCTGTGGCAGCCGTGCAAGCGCCTGTACCATCTAAATTCAAGCTCACTTGCACGTCGGTTTCACCAGTTTTGCGGCTGACACTCGCCGTCCGTGCGGGGAACTGAGTCTCTGGCTCGTGCGAAGTTGGAGTAGTGCTTTCTGAAGGAATCCCGTTCAGGCGATCGCTGATCTGCATAGAAGCTGCTCGATTGAAAGAAGCGAATAAATATTCTAGAAAATCTTATCTTAGTGTGAACGAGAGACTCTCGTCTCTCGCCTGCTTGCTTTACATGCCCATAATCTCGTAACCGGCATCGACGTATAAAACTTGACCCGTGATGCCGCTTGCTAGATCGCTACATAAGAACGCTGCTGTATTGCCCACTTCTAGCTGTGTCACAGTCCGACGCAAAGGCGCGACTTGCTCGACATGATGAATCATATCTAGAATGCCTCCCACTGCTGACGAGGCTAAGGTGCGGATTGGGCCGGCAGAGATAGCATTGACTCGGATATTGTGGGGGCCGAGTTCTCCGGCTAGGTAACGCACGCTCATGTCTAAGGCGGCTTTCGCCACTCCCATTACGTTGTAGTTGGGAATGACCTTGACACCGCCCAAGTAAGTGAGGGTGACAATACTACCGCCTTCGGTCATCAAGGGTTTAGCGGCGGCAGCCAGTTGAGTCAGCGAGTACGCACTAATTTCCAGTGCTTGAGTAAACCCTGCTCTTGAGGTGTTACTAAAGTCTCCCGATAGATCGTCTTTATTGGCAAACGCTAGACAATGAATTAAGATATCGAGCTTACCCCAAGCGTTTGCGATCGCTTCAAACGTCTCCTTGACTTGAGCATCATCCTGAACGTTACAGGGTAAAAAGATACTCGGTTGTAGTGGCTCTACCAACTCTTTAACTTTCTTCTCAAAACGACCCTTTTCATCAGGTAGATAAGTTACACCTAAATTCGCTCCCGCTTTGTGTAGTTGCTGAGCTATTCCCCAAGCGATGGAGCGGTTATTGGCAATGCCTGTTACGAGTGCGTTTTTTCCTGTCAAATCGAGCATAGTATTCTATGTGTTAAATGTATTGAGATGATCGCATGAATAGTAGTTGCCAATTGCAATCGCAAAGTGGATCGCCGTGTGTGATGACCCCTAAGGTCGCTTTCTACTTGACGCGTCAGTTAAATCTTCAAGCCTCAACAATTATGTAGCAATTTGTACAAAAAACGATCGAGGACTCAGATTAAGTATTCTTGGATACATTCAGGAGTTGGCATCACCGGTTTGTAAGATTTAAGCTTCACCGGCACTTGATTCACTGTATGTCGCCATGGCGTTGGCAAGAGAGCAATGGATATGGTCGTGACGCAAAATAGACCGCTAGCAGCAGTATTTCGTCAGATGGGTGGTGGAGCGTTTCCACCAGTGGTCGAAACCTTCGATCGCGGCAAGACGATTTTTTTCCCAGGAGACCCCGCCGAGCGGGTCTACTTTCTCATTAAGGGTGCAGTCAAGCTCTCCAGAGTTTACGAGGCAGGCGAAGAAATTACGGTAGCGCTATTGCGTGAAAACAGTGTTTTCGGAGTTCTGTCGCTGATTACAGGGCACCGCTCCGATCGCTTTTATCATGCGGTTGCCTTTACCCCCGTCGAGTTGCTGTCCGCCCCGATTGACCAAGTCGAGCAATCGCTCAAGGATAACCCAGAGCTATCCATGCTGATGCTCAGGGGTCTATCGTCTCGGATTTTACAAACGGAAATGATGATCGAAACCTTAGCTCACCGAGACATGGGTTCTCGCTTGGTCAGTTTCTTGTTGATTTTATGTCGTGACTTTGGGGTACCCACGGCGGATGGAATTACCATTGACCTCAAGCTTTCGCATCAAGCGATCGCTGAAGCAATTGGCTCGACTCGCGTTACCGTCACCCGTTTACTGGGAGACTTACGTGCAGAGAAAATGATTTCGATTCACAAGAAAAAGATTACTGTCCATAACCCAGTCGTGTTAAGTCAGCAGTTTACTTAGAACAATTAGGAACTCAAGTGACTAGACCAGCTTGGCACAAATAACCCACCCGTAAAAATTCTCTCCCTGCTTCCCCTACTTCCCCTGCCTCCCCTGCATTCGGAACGAGTGGAACACTTTCGTCACGAAGGTCTAGAGGTGAGAGGGAAAAAACTTTTTTGTGTCTGGCTCGGGTGAGGGTATAAGAACCTGATTCTAAGGTCTCAGGCTTGTTATTTTGAAAAAAAAGCACATAATGCCCTACAGCCATAAGATAGGCTGTATCTGGACAAACTGAGCAGGGGTGATGACCAGCACTTACATCCTGATTGTGGCAATAGTCTTGTTAGGGGGCGTGCTTGCAACCTTAGGCGATCGCATTGGCACGAAAGTGGGCAAGGCGCGGCTGAGCTTGTTTAAACTGCGTCCTCGCAATACCGCCACATTAGTCACAATCATCACGGGTAGCCTCATTGCCACCTCGACCTTAGGAATTTTGTTAGCCACCAGTGGCTCGCTACGCAAAGGGCTGTTTGAACTCGAAAGTATTCAAAAAAAGCTGAGAAGCGCTCGGGATGATGTCGAGGTTCTTAATACTCAAAAGCGCCAAGTAGAGAACGAACTGGCTAAAACTAAAGCCCAACAAGCAGAGGTTCAGAAGCGTTTACAGATTACCAATCAAAATTTTCAGCAAGCTCAAACTCAACTGAAAAAAGTATCTCAGCAGGCTAGCGTTCTTCGAGATGAAATTAAATCTCTGCTCGGCGAACGTCAGGCACTGCTCCAGCAGCGCAGTCAACTGAGCGAGCAAATTACTCAATTGAAGGGTCAAATCAGTCAATTGAAAGGGCAAATTACTCAACTGGGGAGTCAAGTTACTCAATTAAAAGAATTAGTGGCTCAACGAGATCGAGAACTGAGCAAACAAGATCGGGTCATCGCTCTGCGCGAAGCCAGCCTCCAAGAAGTCGAACAACAGCTCAAAGCCGCGATTGCTCAAATCGAGCAACGAAAGCAACTTGAAGAACAGCTCAAAAATGCGATCGCGCAGCGGGAAACTCGCCTTCAAGGACTGGAACAAGACCTTACCCAGCGAGAAATCCAACTCGTAGAAAAAAACAAAGTTCTGTCAGAAAAAGACCAACAACTGGAAGAAGGAGAAAAACAACTCGCGTTTTTACAACGGCAAGTAGACAGCTTAGAGCAGTACTACCAAAACTATCGAGCGTTACGTCAGGGGAATGTCGCTCTGGTTCGCGGCCAAATTCTCGCGTTTCAAGTCGTGAGGGTAACGGGAACCTCTGCGGCGACTCAAGCCGCCTACGAACTCTTGTCGCAAGCCAATCAAACAGCTATGGAAATCACTCGATCGAGTAGACGTAATCCCAACGAGCCATTAGTACAGATTACTCCCACACAGCTCGATCAGTTAATTAACCAAATTAAGGATGGGAAAGACTATGTCCTGCGAATTCTTTCAGCCGGTAACTATGTGGAAGGCGAAAAGCAAGTTCAAGTCTTTGCCGATGTAGCGCTCAATCAAATCGTATTCCAAGCTGGGGATGTGTTAGCTGCTGTCTCCGCTGATTCTTCCAGCATGACCAACGAACAAATTCGCCAGCGCCTCGACCAATTACTTGCGGCGTCTCAGTTCCGCGCTCGTCGTGCTGGGGTTCTCGGTGATATTCAAGTGGGAGATGGTCGTCTCACGACGATCATTCGCTTTATCGAGCAGTTGGAGCAGTCCGAGCAACCCCTAGATGTAAAAGCCATAGCACAAGATGCAACCTACACAGCGGGTCCGTTGAAAATGCGGTTGGTGGCAACAAAAGACGGGCAAATTGTTTTTAGTACATAAATCGCTGTTAGTTTTTAGTGGTTAGTTGTTGTCAGACTGATAACTAATGACCCGTAACGAGTAACGAATGAGTTGAGATGATCTTAGGCTTCGATCCTGGACGCGATAAGTGTGGTTTAGCGGTGATGGGCAAGGAGAGACAGTTACTCTACCATAAGGTTGTGGTGTCACAAGATGCGATCGCGACAATTCAACAACTGTGTCAGGACTATGCCATTGAAACCATTGTCATGGGCGATCAAACGACTGCCAAAAGCTGGAAACAGAAGCTCAGTCGCGATTTATCAGTATCGGTGCCAATTATCCTTGTAGACGAACGCTATAGCACTTTAGAAGCACGCGATCGCTACTGGCAAATGTACCCTCCTCAAGGGCTTAAACGCCTGATTCCCCAAGGAATGCGTCAACCACCTCGACCTATCGATGATATAGTCGCCATCTTGTTAATCGAGCGCTACTTGGCATTAGGAAGTCTGGGTAGCTGAACTCCCACGAACCAAGAACAGTGAGCAGTGAGCAGTGAACAGTGAGCAGTGAACAGTGAACAGTGAACAGTGAGCAGTGAACAGTGACCAGGTACTTGTCGGGGGATTTAGACCGCCAGAAGAGTACCTACTACCCTTGTGATGGGGGTCTCCTTCCTCCCACTCTCTACTGTACAGACGCGAATGCCCTTGTCTCTACCACTGATAACTGGTCACTGGCCACTGCTCACTGATAACTGGCCACTGCTCACTGATGAGCGGCAAAGCCTCAAAGTTCAGCCCGGATTTTAAATGCGTAGTCTCCTCCGGGTTCCAACTGATAATCGCACTGCTCTAAAAATCGACTCAGCGGCTCCTGAATCAGAGCGCGTCCCAGAGATGGTTTAACCGATAACTGTCCCCCCCGGAAACACCACTGAAATTGCCACTCATATTCTGCTGCTTGGACTTCCCCTTCAATTTTGCCCTGTTGCCAGGAGTGCTGTGTAATCCTGACGTAGGCGGTAGTTTCCGGCAGAGCCATAGAACTCACAAGAAAAATAATGCTTATCTGCTATTAAAAATTAAGGTTAGCAAATTCATCAGGATTTAAGTCAAGATTACGCTCGACCTCAAGCGGACACCACACCACAAGAGTGTTACCTAAGATAGAGAAAACCCTTTCAGGCGCGATATTTAATCGGTTTGTGGAATTGCTGACATTAGGTTGAAAACTTAGTTTGCGATCGCTAGGTTATCAGCTAACACGCCAACTGTCTTTCTTCTGACTAGCGGCTATATGCCGGAAAGCAACTTTTTCCGAGAGCGGGAAAAACGACGAATTAATTTGTTTTTGTAGACATTCAGAACACTGTAATAATCTTCCAATGTCAGCCAAAAGTCAGCTAAGGCTCCCGTAAGTCCTCGCTCTTTTTCGAGAAACTGTCGCCGACAAAAACTCATTGGCTCTGAGTGGGCTTGAGTGGCTGACAACAAAGGCTTGACTTTACACCAATGGATGACTATTGCCTCTCGATCCGACATGGCTGGCCCCGTTTTCTCTACCGGAAAGCGTTTTTTTAGTTCCTCCTGCTCAAAATCTGGAACAATCAGTTGCATATGAGCTTGTCCTAGACGAATTCTCCCTTCGTCAGCTGCCCGGAAGAGCATGAAATTCAAGAATCCCATCTCGCCATATTTAAAGAGACCTGGATGATTTTCTGTAAAATCTAAGATATCTATGTACTCATCTAAGCTAAAAATACCTTTTGTCCCAAAAAACGTCCCCGTGCAGAAATAATCGCTTTGATGCGCCCGCCAATTAAAGTTGGGGAAATGCTGTTCGATCCCTGAAGTCTCAAAAAAGAACTCCGAAACAAAGCGATCGGGGTGTTTATAGAGGGGTTTATCGATAATTACATCAAACTTATTGAAGTCAGCATATTTAAGGATGTTTCCCCAGACATTGGTATCGGCATCTAAAACGAGAAAATGCTGCCATGGGCTTTCCCAGAAGGCAATCATTTTTGTCTTGCCCCATCCAAAGCTGCGCTGACCCAGAATGTCATTCTGAATACTATGGTGATTGATTACGCGCACATTGTAGGCTTGTTCTAAAGAGCGAACCGAAAAAGTACCATCAACAATCAGGCAAATTGGAACGTCTCCTAAGAAATGCCTGATACTCGCGCAGCAGCCTTTAGCAAATAAGTAATCCTGGTAACAGCAGGCAACGATAATGCCAAAATCTTCCATAAGTGCTTATCCTAGTTTCAACGCTGGTGACTTGGGATTGGGGAGGATTTAGTCAGGTGTTTTACGAGTTGCGATAAGATTTTATCGAGGCGATTAGGTACAACTGTCCGTTTGTGTAGCGCTCAACACGAACTGTTTAGTGAGAAAAGTCGGAGAGTGCTGTTGAGCTAGGCAGTTTCTCAATCATCTCAATCTAGTCCAGCTTAAGGAGATGTTTGCTCTAGTACGTGCGAGTTTTAGCTTACTGTCTCTGATGAATACTTTAACGTTTTGCGACCCGAGCTAACCATTTTAAACTCATGAATCGCGATCGCTTAGCAGGACTGCTCACTTGTCATAACCGCTGTACGAAAACCTTAGCAAGTCTATCAGCTTTGTTTGCTCAGGAACACCAAAGCGAAATTGCGATCGACGTTTATCTAGTGGATGACGGCAGCACGGACGGTACGGCAGAGGCGGTGAAGCAATCCTATCCTCAAGTTAAAATTCTTCAGGGCAATGGCAATCTATTTTGGAATGGAGGCATGCGGCAAGCCTTTGGTGAATCCCTTCAGTACGATTACGACTACTATCTTTGGCTCAACGATGACACACTCCTTTACCCGAATGCCCTGAGCCAGCTTTTGGCAACGTACCAAAGTTTGATACAACAGGGAGAGCATCGAGCAATTATTTCTGGATCGACTTGCGATCCCACGACAGGAGCTTTAACTTACGGAGGGGTAGTGCGTAGGAGTCGCTGGCGACCTCTCAAATTTGACCTTGTAGAACCGAGCGAACGAGTTCAGCGCTGCGACACCATTAACGGTAATTGCGTTCTCATTCCTAGAGAAGTCGCTCAAGTTGTCGGCAATCTAGACCCAGCTTTCTCACACTATATTGGAGACTGGGACTACGGTTTGCGGGCTAGACAACAAGGATGTACGGTTTGGATAGCTCCAGGATATGTAGGAACTTGCTCTGCAAACGACCAGCCAGATAAAGAAACTTCTGGATCTGTCTCTCCCAGCGAGCAACTGCAACAAATGGCTCAACCCAAGGGTTTATCCGTCCAAAAAGAAGTCCTCTATTCGTTGGGAGAGTGGAAAGTTTTTGCCCAACGACATGGCGGTTTATTGTGGCCGATTTACTGGTTAATTCCTTATCGTAGATTGCTGTGGAGCTCGCTGATCGGCAGTTTTCATCAACTGTCTAGTCGTTAGCGACCCATGGCAGGTTGGGACTGGCGCTAGAACTGAGGCAAAATTCTTCCAATAGCTAGATGTACTCCATCAAGCGAATCAGTAAAAGTACTGATATGAGTCGTGTGTTTGTTGAGGTGCCATGCTAGCCTGCAACCAGTAAGTCAAGCATTGAATAGCGCTACCACAGTGCTCAAGCGATTGTAGCGAGGGCTACAGAATCAGGGTGTACGAATTAACCATCACATGATGTTGATGCGATAAGATTTTTGGTTTAAAGCTCGCCTTTCAGGTCACGGTCTTAAGAAAGACCGTGACTGGAACGGTTTGTATAACTCAGGGTCAACCAAATGGACGATAATCGTGAGCTGCGTATTGCATGGTTAGTTCCTCATGTCGAACTTGGAGCTTACTGGCAGCCAGTCTTGAAAGAGTTCATCCAGGTATTTAAGAAAACAATCTTCTACACAGGTCGAGTTTGGCCGGGATTCGATCCCCATGCTCCTGGCGCAAATGTCATCCAATTAGTCGGGGAGATGAAATCGATTGAAGTCAGTAAGATGGCGACAGGGTGCAACCGCCGCATCATGATTTTATCTCCAGCTATCATCGGTCGCTTGTTGGCATTCAAACCTCAAATCGTCTTTGCTCAAGCTTACTCCCTGTGGACTCTATTCGCGGTACTTTTAAAGCCGTTGGGGAAGTGGCGATTGATTATCATTTATGACGGCAGTTCTCCAAATTCAGACTTTAAAGATTCAAAAATCCGCTCATTGTTACGACGATGGATGTCTCGCTATGCCGATGCTTTTATTGCCAATAGCTTCGGAGCTAAAGACTACCTGATCGACGGACTGGGTGCAAATCCAGAAAAAGTCTTCACCAGAACGTATCTCGTTCCAGATGCGGCAACTTTACAGCAGAATCTTGCAACGGTTGAGAAAGTTGAGCTAAAGCAGAAACATCCAATTTTTCTGTATGTTGGACGAATTATTTACAGAAAAGGACTCAAACCCCTTTTAGAGGCATGCTCTATTCTGCAATCGCAGGGATACCGGGATTACACCTTGATGTTAATTGGTATAGGAGAGCAACGCGAGGAACTGGAGGCTTTTATCAAAAACCATAACCTAGAAGAGCGGGTAGTATGGGCGGGCTGGGTAGATTATGGCTGTTTAGGCTCTTACTTTCAGCAGTCAGATGTTTTTGTGTTTCCGACTCTTGAAGATATATGGGGAATGGTCGTGCTAGAAGCCATGATATTTAGCAAACCTATCTTGTGTTCCAAATGGGCAGGAGCGGCTGAAGTGGTGCTAGAAGGCTACAATGGCTATGTCTTTGACCCCTATCACCCAGAGGAACTAGCGATCGCTATGCGGCAATTCCTCGATCGCCCAGAACTCATTGACTCAATGGGTAAACAATCGTTGCAACTTGTTAAGGAAAAAAATCCGTTGTCAGCCGCACAGTCTTTTGTGGAAGTGATAGATTCTGTTCTCAATCAGGATCGGTAAACTGCTGTTTAGAGCCTCTAAGGTAAATATTTTTTGTAGGTTGCTTATTCAATTGCATTATCAAGTATAAGTATATTGGGATGGAATAAATCACTTTACCGGGTTACACAGTAAAGTAACTAACCAGATCGAGTCAAATCCTACTGAGAATTCAGCATAGGGGAAAATCGGTCAGTAGCCAGAGGCTACTTAGCACTGTTCCGATAGGAGTATTACAGGAGTAGAGAGAAGCAGCACGGAGAAAAGCAGTCGAGCGGATGCGTAGCGATCGCTACAAATATTGGGTTTGACGTAACAGCGATCGCTCTCATCGACGACCTAGCACCTATCCCAAAAGATAGTTGCCCGTAAATTTCAATGGAACTATTGTGAGAGCAGCCGCATTGGTAATCCCTCTGGAAAATCAACACTAACCGCAAGTTGACCAGACCTTACCCGAACTGGAACAAGCTGTACAACATCCCGTCGCTTTTGCAGGGCATTGTACATTCAACCTAAAGAACGCTGGCAAAAAGGGGCACTCTAATGATCGATGTAGGCCGACCAAAGATTCGTAATATTCCAGAAGAGGCCGCCAGGTATATAGATGCAGGCAAGCAAAATGTTCTCGGCGTTCGGGTAGATGCGGTGGATAAGGCAGCCGCCGTCCACAAAATCATTGCAGCTGCTCGTCAGCGCACAGGCTTCTCTGTTTCAGCCTTAGCCGTCCACGGCGTAATGACAGGTGTTCTTGACGAAACCCACCGTTATCGCCTCAATCACATCAATCTCGTTTGTCCAGATGGACAGCCAGTACGCTGGGCCTTAAACTTACTCTACAAAACGAGACTAACCAAACCCGTCACAGGCACTAGCTTAATGTTGAGTGTTTGCGAACGGGCGGCTCAAGAGGAACTGCCTATCTACTTGTATGGCAGTCGTCCTGATATACTCGCTGCTCTCTCAAACAATCTTCTCGCTCGTTTTCCAAAACTCATCATTGCAGGCACTCAACCCTCTCGCTTCCGGAAAGTCTCGGCTGAAGAAAAACAGGCAATTATCGAAGACATTCGTAATAGTGGTGCGGTAATAACCTTTGTTGGTTTAGGGTGTCCTAGGCAAGAGGTATGGGTGTATGAATATACCGAGCAATTATCCATGCCGACCATGGCAATTGGTGCAGCGTTTGATTTCCTGTCTGGCAACGTGCAACGAGCCCCACAGATTTTACAGAAGTGGGGTTTGGAGTGGTTTTATCGGCTGATGCAAGAGCCAACTCGTCTGTGGCAGCGATATGTTTTCTTAAATCCTCTGTATCTGTTGCTATTCATCCTACAGTTTTTAAAAATCGTCTACTTCGATCCCTCAAGAGCAAAAGCACCACGAGAGGAAATCCGATATGGATAGGTTGGCGCAACTGAGCGCTGCTGAGCGATTAGTTGGTTTCTGCTGAACGGCTCGCCGCAACTTTGGTGGCGGTATTGAAAATAGTGCCGTTTGAATGTTCCTTGGCTAGCGAATCAGTGCGATCGCGACTGGTTTAAAGGCTAAAAAGATTTTGTAACCGTTTACGAACCCAAGCGACAGGATTGTTATCATCCTCTGCTGCATCGACTAACCCCAATTCTCGCATCTGCTGCTGCCGTTCGGATAATTCTTCTTGATGTTTTTCTAATTCTTGAACGATTACATCGGCTAATTCAGGATGTTCTTGCAATAGTTTTTCAAATCCTTTTTGGTTAATAGCAAACAAAATTGTATCTTCCAATGCTCGAACAGTTGCAGTGCGAGGAATTCCTAACATTAAAGACAATTCACCAAAAAACTGTCCGATCTGAAGCGTTTTGAGTTGTTTATTGAGCTTTTCTACAAAAACTTCTACCGAACCTGAAAGAATAATGTAAAAGGTATCCCCTGGGTCGCCTTCACGAAATAAGATATCTAACGATCTTAAGCGCTTCCGATATCCAACTTCAATCAGTCGTCGCAATTCTAAGTCAGTAAACCTTTGAAAATAATCTACCTGTCGTAGTAAATCGCGAAGAGTTAAGGGTTTCGTTGGTTGTGACGATAAGTGCTGCTGAGCAACTTTCTCAAGATTTCTGACATCTTCTTTTTGATGAAGTAGTGATGTCAGGGATTCCGGATTGCGTAGCCATAAAGCCCGTTGGGGAAAGGGAATTGTAATTCCTTGTTGGCGTAAGTTATATTCAATAATAAAATTCAAAGAGCTTTTAATATCAGGCTCTCTATCAATCCGATTCACCCAAGCTCTCAATTCAAACTCTAAGGCACTATCACCAAAACCTTTAAATATGACTTGAGGGGGTGGATTGTGTAAAACCAGGGGTTCCATATACGCTGACTTTAAAAGAGTTTCTGTCACCAAAATTGGGTCACTAGAATAGGCAACCCCAACCGGAATATGAATCCGAGCGGTAAAATTATCGTAACTCCAGTTAATCAATCGACTACCTACAAGTTGGCTATTCGGAACAACAACATCTCCACCTTCACGAGTACGGATAATCGTAGAGCGAATAGCAATTTCTTTGACATATCCGGAAAGACCATCAAATTCCACAAAATCTCCTACTTTGACTGTGCGTTCTATGAGTAGGGTTAATCCACTGACAAAGTTTTTGGTGATATCTTGTAATCCAAAACCAATCCCAACACCTAAGCCACCTGCTACAACCACTAGTGAAGCCAAGTTAAAGCCTGTAGCTTGTAAGACAATTAAAAACCCTAAAGTTCCGATAGTGTAACTACTCATCGTAGCAATCACTTCTCGATTCCCCTCGTCAATTCCTAATTTGACCAGCAATCGCTGCTTAAATAATTTTTTAGAGGCACGAGAAATGAAAATAACTATTAGTAATGCTACGACAAGTTGGATTATCGAGTTAATTGAAACAGGTATCTCTCCAAGTTTAAATAAGGGAGCTGTAAAGGAGCGAGATAATTGAGTGAAAAATTCTTGTAGAATTACATTCATTGATATACATTTAAGGCACGGTGAAGACACTCCCTGTAGAAACGCTACAGTAAAGAAATAAATGCAGAAAATTAATTAATTGGACTTTGAGTCGAACAAGAAGTATAAATAGTCTCTAAGATATTCTCTACATTGGGAGGCAATGAGGTGAAATGAATGTAAAAATTACCATTAAAGGTTGCTTTCTCTAAAACTTTTGCATAAACATCCTCATTAGCGGGAAATTGATGATTTGAGGTCGAGAAATTGAATTTAATATTGGTGAGAGCGGTAACAGGATTTAGAGCCGTAACCTCAGCTCCTTTAGCAGAAAGCTTAACTAAACTTCCTTTAAACGTCATTGTACTGACGTGCTTGCCATCAAGAAGAACATAGCGGATAGGAATCTCCTCGGCAAGAGGGAAAAAGATTTCTTCTTTACTGGGTAAAAATAGATTGTAGTCCCCACCAATTCCTCCTACTTCGTAGATGGTAACGGGTTGCTTTACACCTTTCGTATATACTTCTCGTTGTCCGTAGACTTGTACAATCGAGCCAGCTTCTTTTAGGGTGTATTCGGAAATGAGAATTTGACCTCCTACGCTATAGGACTCAATGCGGTAAGTGAGATTGACTTGGCTACCCACTACCCCATACTTTGTCCGTTTTTCGGAGCCAATATTTCCGACTACCGCAACACCAGTATTGATGCCAATGCCCATTTCTAGGTGAGGTAAGTCCAGTTGTCTCATTCTGTCGTTGACGTCATCCATCGCTAACTGCATGGCCACAGCACAAGCGATCGCGCGTTTGGCATCATCTTCTCTAGCCGTAGGTGCACCAAACAGGACTAAAATGCCATCCCCCATAAACTCATCAATCGTTCCTTGGTACTGAGCGATCGCATCTGCCATGTACCCTAGATAAATATTGAGTACTTCAATCACTTTTTCTGGTGGCAAGCGTTCCGCTAACGCAGTAAATCCTCTGAGATCGGAGGTGAGGATCGTCAGTTTGCGCCGTTCGCCACCCAGCTTCAAGCCTTCAGGTTGTTCCAGCAAATTGGCGACAACTTCATCGGTAAGATAGCGTCCAAACGTCTTGCGAATCTCTCTCGCGGTGCGGGCAATATAGCCCGTAATCGCGATCGCACTGCCTGATAGGGCTAAGATGGCCGGGATAAGCGGTATCCACCATCCACCCAGGAAAGCCGCATAAGTGCTACCGATTAAAACAACTCCCGCCAACCCAAGCGAGATCGCTCTTGAGAATGAGAATTGACTAACGCCCCCCTTGTATCGCCCTTGCCAACTCATGATGCCACCGACTGCTGACCAAAGCAAAATCCACACCACCTCTACGGATTTCGGCCAACTCTCGATCAGAGGACGACCATTCAGGGCAGCGCTGAGAATTTGGCTGGCGATATTGGCATGAATTTCCATTCCAGGCATCCGTTGTGGCTGACTGAATAGGCTGCTGCTGTACGGTGTAAAGTGTAAGTCCGCAAAACTTTCGCTTACGCCACCCACCAAGATAATGCGATCGCGTCCCCAATCCTTGGGCACGCGGTTTTGTAGAATATCGGTCATCGAGACGGTTTGAAAGTGCGGGGCTGCCCCTCGGTAGCGCAGCAACAATTGGTAGCCGCGATCGTCAGCCCTCACATAGCCACCATCATTGCCTCTAAAGCGGGCAAACGTCGTCTGACCCAGCCGCCAATTTTTCGTCCCTGGAACAATTTCAGGGGCGATACCATCCCGTTCCAGATAGAGCAAAGCCAGGTACAAACCAAGACTGTAAACCGTTTCTCCCTTTCTCGGTTGTACGTACAGCAGCATACGCCGCACCTTGCTATCCGTATCAAAGAGCAAATCGTTAGCACCGACTTGGTCTTTCGCTTTGAGCGCCGGTGGCGCAGCGACGGCCTCGCGTCTGCTATCCCCTACGACTTTTTGGATGCCAATGAGATTCGGGGTAGATTCAAATACTCGAACTAATTCCTGATGACCGGGTTCTACGGGTAAATCACGATAAATATCTAGACCAATGGCTCTGGGACGCATCGCTTTGAGTTTCTCTAGCAACTGCGCGTAAATGCGATCGGAAATGATCGGCTGTCCAATATTTCGCAAGTCACCTTCATCAATCCCGACGATGACGATGCGATCGTCGCGTCGTTCGCTGGGGCTAAAACGCATATATTGGTCGTAAGCTGCCCACTCCAAAGACTGGAGTAAGCCGGTCATCCGCAGTAGTACCACCAATCCCGCAACAGTGGGGGCAGTGACTAACACTCCGCGCCAGTCCCAGAACAGTCGCTTTAATCGTTCTCGCATAATGACGATTGTGTACTCAAAACTTACTTTTGAGCGTTATCAGCACTACAACAGTCCAGCAGAGGTGCTGAGGCGATCGCTTTTAGGTCAACAGACTCTAACAATTCGTTCCAAGCTTCGGCAATTTTAGAATCATGCGGACGGTTTTGGCGCAATTGGCTGACAATAGCTAAGGTTTCTTGCCATACTCGGGCTTGCGCGTATACTTCAGCTTGCTGAAGTGGATCTTTTGCTGCCGCCAGTTGAAGTTTTTGCTGGGAATTGAGTTGAGTCCGCTCGATCGACCCCTCAACGTATCCCCCAACCTGTTCGCTGTCTTGATTACAAAGCACTGAAAACTGCCATTTATAGTTCTGAGCCGATTGTAAAGATACAGTGGTTGGGATGCTCAGTTTCACGATGCCGGGAGTCCCTTTCAGTGCCAATGTAGTTTGGTAAACTTTATTGTCCTGGCTATCCAAAAGCACGAATAACGCTGAGTTAGTGTTAGTTCGACTGCCGGGAACATACCAAAACAACGTAGGATGAGCTGAAACTGTTGTGACTAAATTATTGCTGGGGACTATAGGTGTTAAAGGGAGCCTACCCATCAGACAACCCCCTCGCGTTCCCCCTCCGCCTGTGCGGCTGGGAGCACTTACATCCTCCGTCGGTGGAAACTTGACACTGACTTGAAATGACTGCGCCCTGAGTGGTGGCAGCATTAGAAAAAAAGTCAGCGATTGTGCAGCCCAGAGAGCACCTAGAGACCAAATAGATTTCTGACAGCCCATCATTGGAAATTTCTCCCATCAAACTTGTTTAGGGTATCTTGGCTTGACAATAGACGCTCCCGATGCTCCAGACAAGGAGAGAGTATTACATGAGACTTTTCACTCTCATTTAATTGTTGCCATGTAGCTACAGTACTTATCTCTCAAAGTCTTGCTACTTATGCACGAAGTCTATGCTTTCATTGTCTGCGATCGCACCGGAAGCTTAAATTCAAAATAGACGCTGACATCAGGAAAATTAGTTCCAAGTTCCTGCTAATCTCATCTCCTCTCTTGACCAAGTTGGCAGACTGTGGGATTACACTTATTGTGGTTGAATACATACAAAAGGTGTTGGCTCTTTGAAGTCTTCACCTTTAGAGTGTAAAATTATAGTTTTGGGTAAAATTTTAGTCAGGACAAGCAAGAGGGAACTATATGTCGCGATATCGAGGTCCGCGTCTGCGGGTTGTGCGCCGTCTGGGCGAGCTACCAGGCTTGACTCGCAAGACGGCCCGTCGGTCATATCCACCGGGTCAGCATGGTCAAGTTCGCAAGAAGCGGTCAGAATATGCGATTCGACTGGAAGAAAAGCAAAAACTCCGCTATAACTACGGGATTACGGAAAAGCAACTGCTTCGCTATGTCCGTAAAGCTCGTCGGGCAACAGGTTCAACGGGTCAATCCTTGTTGCAAATGTTGGAAATGCGGCTGGATAACACCGTCTTCCGCTTGGGTATGGCGGGTACTATCCCAGCAGCCCGTCAGCTCGTGAATCACGGACACGTAACAGTGAATGGTCGGGTAGTGAATATCGCTAGCTATCAGTGCCGTCCCGGAGAGGTCATTGGTGTGACAGCCCGCGAGCGCTCTAAGCGTCTCGTTGAGCAAAACTTGGAGTATCCTGGCCTAGCCAACCTTCCTAGCCATTTAGAGTTCGACAAGAAAACTCTTACCGGCAAGGTGAATAGTGTGGTCGAACGCGAGTGGGTAGCACTGCAAATCAACGAACTGTTGGTGGTTGAGTTCTACTCCCGGAAAGCCTAAGTTAGTCAGTTGTCAATTGTCAGTCGTCAGTTGTTTTCTTAATATGACCACTGGCTACTGACTACTGACCGCTGACTATCCTCCAATTTGAGACATAGTACGGGTATAGCTGCCGTCGATTCCAGAATTTCGCTCTTTGAAGTTTATTTCCGGTTTGATGGTTAACAACTGACGCACTCGCTCTTTGAGTTCAGTTGCCGTGACACCGCTTCTAAGAGCAGTTTTTAAGTCGAGCTGACCCGTTTCATTGAGCAGGCAGGGGCGAAGCCAGCCATCGGCAGATAAGCGCATCCGGTTGCAGCGATCGCAAAAACACTCTGACATCTGACTGATAAATCCCAAGGTTCCCAAGGCACTGGGAATCTGGAAGACATCAGCTGGGCCATTGCCCCGAACGCTGGATTCCGTTAAACCAAAAACGTCGCGAATGCGCTGCCGCAACTCTTCAGAAGGCACCCAAGCTCGTTCGCCAAACAGTTTCGCATTCCCAATTGGCATAAACTCGATAAATCGAACATGCCAGTGACGATCGATCGTCAAGGCTGCTAAATCTAAGACTTCTTGGTCATTGACTCCCGGAATAACGACTATATTCAGTTTTAAAGGGTCAAACCCGACTTGATGGGCAGCCTGAATTCCTTCCCAAGTTTGCTGCCAGCGCGAGCGTCCCCGGTTGCCAATAATTTTGTCAAAGGTTTCGGGATGAAGAGAGTCGAGACTAATATTAATGCGTCGCAACCCCGCATTGTAGAGGTCTTGTGCCATACCTGCGAGTAAAAACGCATTGGTAGTCATCGCCAAGTCCTGAGTTTCGGGCAGAGATGCGATCGCTTTCACTAAATCTACAACGCCGGGACGCAGCAGGGGTTCACCACCCGTGAGGCGAAACTTTCTAAATCCCACCGGAATAAACACCTCTTTGAGCAGTGTGAGGAGTTCCTCGTGAGTCAGCAGTTCTTGTTGCCAGATATAGTCAAGTTCCGCTCCTTCCGGCATGCAGTACTGACAGCGAAAGTTACATCGATCGATCAGGCTTATGCGGAGATAGTCTATCTGATTCATTTGGGTTTTAGTAGGCGATCGGCTTTAACCTTCCGCTAGTAGCAGCTCTCCTTATCATTATCGAAAATTAATATCGAGAATGACTGCCATCCATGGTAAGTCCCTACATGAGGCATCTACATCTCTCTGGAGAGTGCTAACTCTTGACTCAAGCCAAGAGCAAGAGGCAAGAAATGATAGGATTCGACTGTCCACTCAGTATCTGTACTCTCGATCGACCTATTTAAGGCGATTAGTGAGTGCTACCGCTTGAATTAGGATGGTTTGCGGATTCAAGCGCAGCCGCAACTCGTTCTTACCCAAAAGATTAAGCGATGGCTTCAGCGCCAAC
>DATNPC010000502.1:0-43769 GCA_036703375.1 Allocoleopsis sp. | reverse complement strand
TATCGAGCCTCTAGGCGATAGCGAAGCGGTAGCGAGTTTCCGAGCGTCGTACCGCCAATGCCTCAAGTGGGGATGAGAGGCGAGTTAAATGAGGGGGTTCGACGCCCCCTTATTTAACAAATTACCTACCACCCAAACAGGTAAACGGTGTTATTATCCTACCATGTTAGTAATCGAAGCTAAGCTTAAAGGAACCCAAGCGCAGTACAGGAAGTTAGATGAAGCAATCCGCACAGGGCAATTCATCCGCAATACTTGTTTGCGTTATTGGGAAGACAATAAAGAGGTCAATCGTAATGACCTCCAAAAGCTTTGCTCGAAACTAGCTAAGAATCAGGAAACCCCTTGGGCGAAAAAGCTCAACTCTCAAGCTAGACAGGCTCATGCTGATAGGGCGTGGTCTGCCATTCAACGTTTTTATAAGAACTGTAGGTTGGGGAAATCAGGGAAGAAAGGCTACCCAAAATACAAAAAGTTCAGCCGTTCCGTTGAGTACAAGAACACCGGATGGAAGTTGTCGGCTGATAGAAGGCGGATAATCTTCACCGATGGTTTTGAAGTCGGAACGATGGATTTGTGGAGTTCGAGAGATTTAGTCTGGTACTCAGGAAGGCAAATCTCTAGAGTTCGGGTTATCAGACGCGCTGACGGCTACTACGCTCAGTTCTTAGTGGATTGGGATAGACGAGAAGAGCATGAATTCCAAGGGAAAATGATCGGAATCGATTTAGGGCTTAAAGAGTTCTACACCGATTCCGAGGGAAATACTGTAGAGAACCCTCGATATTTGAGGAAATCCGAGCGAAGATTAAAAATCCTGACTCGTCGGGTTGCCAAAAAAAACGTCAAAGGGAAGAAACAGTCCAATAGATACCATAAAGCACGCAAGGCTTTAGCTAAACAACACCTCAAGATAAGTAGACAGCGTGAAGACAAAGCTCGCAAAGAGGCTTTGGCGCTAGTTAAGTCTAACGATTTAATCGTCTACGAGGACTTGAAGATACAAAACATGGTGAAAAATCACCACTTAGCTAAATCCATCAATGATGCGTCTTGGTATCAATTCACGCAATGGCTTCAATATTTTGCCCAGGTTAATGGCGTCATAGTCATCGCTGTGCCACCTCACAACACGACTGTTGATTGTTCATGTTGTGGAGCAAAGGTGAAGAAGACTCTTAGTACTAGAACTCATAGATGCAGTAAGTGCGGAACAGTCTTAGACCGCGACCATAACGCGGCAAAAAACATCTTGGCAAAAGGGTTTAAGTTGTTAGCCCAATACCTAAACAGTACCGTAGGGCATACGGAATCTGGAGTCAAAAACTCGCAAGCTCAGGGAGAAACTAACCTCTGGCTCAAGAACGGAGACGCTCTTGTTCTAAGTTGGCTCGATGAACTGAGAATCAGCGACTCTGCTGAGAATCCGCCTGAGCCGTAGGCACTGGCGGAGTATGTCAAAATGCTGCATTTTGCCCCCCTAGCCCTCCAACTGTGGGGGGAACCGGAACTTTAAAGTCCCCCAGAATCGGGGGATACGAGGGGGCAAGAAAGACTGGTGGGTGTGTATGCGATAGGGTCAAGGGAGGGAGAGCTACCAAATCTGGGTTGACTACTCCCTGTTTGAGAGGAATCGCTTCAGGCACAGCAGTCGCCGAGAAGAGAGAAAGAAGAGAAACAGAAGAGAAAGAGAACTTTCCCTTCTGTCTTCGTCTTCCCATTCTCGATCGCTAATTTAAGGAGGAAATCAGTTATGGTCATGACCCCTTCAGGAAGTTCTACTGAGGTGACGTTAATCACCGAAGATGACCTTTATCTATTTAACGAAGGCTCTCACTTCAATTTGTATGAAAAGCTGGGTGCTCATCCCCTGACTCACAATGGTGTGGAGGGAACCTACTTTGCGGTCTGGGCTCCTAATACTTACTATGTCTCGGTAAAAGGGGATTTTAACGGCTGGAATCGGGATAGTCACCCACTCAAAGCGAGAGGAGATTCCGGGATTTGGGAAGGTTTTATTCCTGGTCTGAGCAAAGGCAATATTTACAAGTACCACATCGCTGGTCGCAACGGGTATGAGGTGGAGAAAGCTGACCCGGTCGCACTGGCTTATGAAGTGCCTCCGAAAACGGCTTCGGTGGTTTGGGATAGCGAGTATGCTTGGAACGATCGCGACTGGATGAATAAGCGTCAAAAGCACAATGCTTTAGATGCTCCCATTTCGACCTACGAGGTACACATCGGTTCCTGGATGCGAGTGCCGGAAGAGGGAAATCGTTCCCTCACCTACCGGGAACTTGCGCCCAAGCTAGCTGAGTACGTGCTGCAGACTGGGTTTACTCACGTTGAATTTCTACCGATTACAGAACACCCCTTTTATGGCTCTTGGGGATACCAAACCACAGGTTACTTTGCCCCTAGTAGCCGCTACGGGACGCCTCAAGACTTTATGTATTTGGTAGATTACTTGCACCAACATGATATTGGTGTGATTTTGGATTGGGTGCCGTCCCACTTCCCCACCGACGAACATGGTCTTTCGTACTTTGATGGGACACACCTTTACGAACACGCCGACCCGCGCCAGGGTTACCACCCAGACTGGAGTAGCTCTATTTATAACTACGGGCGCAATGAAGTCAAAAGTTTCCTCATCAGTAGTGCTTTCTTCTGGTTAGATAAGTGCCACATTGATGGGTTGCGGGTGGATGCCGTGGCATCCATGCTGTACCTGGATTACTCTCGCAAGGCTGGGGAATGGATACCCAATCAATATGGTAGTAATGAGAATCTAGAAGCGATCGCATTTTTGCGTCGCTTTAATGAAGCTGTTTACCAGCGCTTCCCCGATGTGATGACGATTGCTGAGGAGTCCACCGCTTGGACGATGGTGTCTCGCCCCACCTATTTAGGCGGCTTGGGCTTTGGCATGAAGTGGGATATGGGTTGGATGCATGACACCTTGAGCTACATGAGTCATGACCCAATCCACCGGAAATTTCATCATAATCAGTTGACTTTTCGGATGATTTATGCATTCAACGAAAACTTTGTCTTGCCGCTTTCCCATGATGAAGTGGTGCATGGCAAGGGTTCATTGATTGGTAAGATGCCAGGAGATTGGTGGCAAAAGTTTGCCAATTTGCGATCGCTTTTTGGCTATATGTACGCCCAGTCTGCCAAAAAGCTGCTATTTATGGGCGGCGAGATTGGTCAATGGAAAGAGTGGAATCACGACAGCAGCCTAGATTGGCATTTGTTAGAGCATCCCATCCATACGGGTTTACAAAAATGGGTAGCTGACCTGAACCGGACGTATCGACAAGAAAGAGCACTGCACGAACTCGACTGCGATCCTGCGGGGTTTGAGTGGATTGATAGTAACGACTGGCAAAACAGCACGATTAGCTTTATTCGCAAAGGCAGCCTTCAGGTATCAGGGGTCAAGGGTGAGGTATTACAAACTCGTCTAGAACCTCAAGATTGGAACCCCAATCCTGTAGGGACAGTGCTAGTGGTTTGCAACTTCACTCCCATCCCTCGCTTCAACTACCGAGTTGGTGTTCCTGCGGGTGGCTTCTGGCAGGAACTACTCAACAGCGATGCCCAAGACTATGGCGGTAGCGGTTTGGGTAACTTAGGTGGAGTACATGCGGATGAAATCTCGTGTCACGGACGACCCTATTCGTTGAATATTACCCTACCCCCTCTAGCAGTTGTCTACTTCAAACTCTGTTAAGCCCTAGTTTTTCAGCGATGTCTCCCCCGTTAAGTCTAACGATTTAACGGGGTAAGCTGTTGTGCATTACATATACTCGTCAACCACCCCCATAGTCGTAAGGCTGACTCATTGAAGATAGAAAAACTACAACTTCTGACTTAAGTAGATGGGGTGACGTTGTTCCTCTCTAGTTTTGCTTTCATACAGGTATAAGCAAAAATTGATAAGAGGACACTTTAAATGGCTCGCGATGTAGGTGATGTCGTTGAAACAACGGCTCGATATACTTTTTCTTTTTTGATTACTACTATTTTGTTAGCGTTCCTGATTGGCGTTCCTTTAGGAAGTGCGGCTCGCAGGATGTACAATACCGTATTCAATCCCGATGTAGTCGTCTCGCCCACCAATCAAACTCAGTAGAAAAAACCTCTGGTTCAGTGAGCAGTGAGCAGTGAGCAGTGACCAGTTTTTTGTACAATTTTCCTGGCACTGAGAGATTCCTCACAATAAGTAGAAGGTTAGGACAGATTTAACAGGTGAAACGACCACGTACCAGTAATAAACCTTCTGCTCTCTGCCCTTTGCCTTCTGCCTTTTGCTATAACTCAATCTCCGGTGATTGATAGCTCATCAACCCAAATTCGGGGACAAACACCCCCTGGAGTTAACTCGGCTTCTTTTTCTACATAAATAATGGACTGAAGGAGGTTGAGAAAGTCACCAGCGACGGTGGCTGACTCAATGCTCGTTCGTTTTCCATTATTCACTAACCAACCATCAAAGGGTAATGAAAAAGACCCCTGTAGGGCTTTGACACCAGCATGGAGCGCCTGAACATCATCGATCAAAATCACATTCTCGGCACGCTCTAGGCTGTAGTCTTGCTCAGCCGCAGCTCCTGGAAAGACATGATAAAAGTGCGAGCCAACACTAACTTTAGCTCCAATATTTGCATTCCCAGTCAGCGGTTGATTGAGCCGTTTAGCCGTTCCTGAACTGTGGAGAAAGCTCGATAAAACTCCATTCGTAATCAATTCGATTCGGCGGGTTGGCGTACCTTCCCCGTCAAATGTTTCTGCACCTAAATTATCCTTATGTAACGCATCATCAGCGACACAAAGCAAGGGCGAAGCAATTTGAGTTCCCAAAGAGTCCGGAGTAGAAAGACTTTGCTTGTCGAGAATACTTTGGGCATTAAACAGATTAGAAAAAGCACCCAACAGGCTCAAGAATGCCTCTGGGGAGAAAACAACTCGATACTTACCCGATTTGATTTTTTCATAATTCAAATGGCTAATCGTTTTCTCCGTCGCTTCCTTGAGGCATCCCTCTAAATCGAGCTGTTCGAGACTCCGGCTGATGCGAAAACTGCCAGCACTGCGAGGCTTTTTCCCTTCCTCTTCTGTTTTGCTGTAAAGGTAGATGGAGGAATAAGAACGCGCTTCATTTCGCATTGCCCCGTCGCTATTGAGATAAAATCGGCTGATATCTCGTTGCGACAACCCGTTATAAGGTACGCCTTTAATCGCTGGGTGAGCGGCGATTAGCTCTTTTTCCGCCTGCAATAAGCGATCGATCAGTTCGGCAGCAGGGGCTTGAGGTGCTAAGCTTTCAGATTCGGCTTGAATGGGCACCGTTGCTTCAGGGCTAAAATCAGGAACGTGTTCTTTTACCCCAAAAAAACTTGCCTCATAAGCTGTTTTTAAGGCTAATTCAATGCCTTTGGGGTCTACATCTGTTGTACTTGTTACCCCGACTGTATTCTCTTCATTCCACACTCGCACCGTTACGCTTGAACGATTCGAGGCTTTGACTTGTTTGGGCTTTCCCTGTTCGACTTGAACTCTCGTTTCATCAACGCTTGAGCCATAAATATCAAATTTATGAATGCCAATCTGCTTGGCACTGGCTTGCGTGTAACTGGCAAGTTCGTCAATCTTCGGCATAATCAATTTTGGATTTTGGATTGGGGCAATTTGAGAGGATATCTGGAAACTGCTCGTACATCACTCGATTCCCCTAACCTCCCTTCAAAAGCGACGGTGTACACATAAGTTCTCTAGTTTGTGTCTGAGGTGAGCTTGCCCCCTAAATCCCCCAATTCTGGGGGACTTTGAAATTCCGGTTCCTCCCAAAATTGGGGGGCTAGGGGGGCAAAATGCAGCATTTTTAGCTGGAGGTCGAGATGTGTGTACACGGTAGCCTTAAAAAGAGGGGAAGACGGCTCAAAGTCCCCCTTTTTTAGGGAAATCTTCAACGAATAGAGACTCTAACGTCCGCCGACAGTAATGGAATCGACTTTGATGTGTGGCTGTCCGACAGTGACATACACACTGCCACTAACCGAACCGCAAAAACCTGCTGCTAGTCCCAAGTCTTGAGAACACATGGAAATCTTATTCATGATTTCTCTGGCATCACCGATAAGTGTTGCCCCTTTGAGCGGCTTAGTAATTTTGCCATTCTCAATTAGGTACGCTTCATCGACACCGAAGTTAAACTGTCCCGTCGCGCCAACGCTGCCACCACCCATCTTTTTGCAGTAAATGCCTTTGTCGATGGAGGCGAATAAATCTTCGAGGGCATACTCCCCTGGCGCGATGTAGGTATTTCGCATCCGAGAAGCCGCCGCGAAGGTATAATTTTGGCGACGCCCGCTTCCCGTTCTGGGGTGGCTGGTGCGTAAAGAACCGGCTCGATCGGCGATGAAGTTTTTGAGAATGCCTTTTTCAATCAACAGAGTTCGTTGAGCGGGCATACCCTCGTCATCCATGTCAATCGTCCCGAACGCTCGATCCGATCGCCCTTCATCCCAAGCGGTTAAACTTTCATGGGCAATCTTTTCGCCTTTTTTGTCGGAGAAGGGGGAGGTGTTGTTCTCAATCTGAGTGGTTTCCAGCAGGTGTCCGCAGGCTTCGTGGAAAATCACCCCACCAAATTTATTTGCCATGACAATGGGGTATGTCCCCGATTCGACGTAGTCGGCATAGAGCATTTTTCCAGCGGATTGAGCCACGTCTTCAGCATTCGACTGATAGTCCCACGTCCGCAAAAAAGCTGGATTGCTCGTGCTTCCCTCACGCTGATTGATAGAGGAACGATTCGCACCATCCGCGCACAAGAGGTTGTAGCCTACCGATTGAGTCAGGCGAATGTCACGGGCAAAGGTGCCATCACTGGCGGCGACTAAGACTTCTTGCCAATCTCTGAAATAGGTTGCCCGTCTCGATTGAATATGACTGGCTTTGAGTTGCAGCTGGGCATTCGCCGCGAGGAGGATTTCTCCCATTTCTCGCATCGAGCTGCATTCAGTCAGCCAAGTATCCTTACCTCTGAGGGTGGCGTAATCTCTCAGTGGCTCTAAATTGATTTCAGGGATAAACGCATTAGCGGAGGGGAGTTGTAATCCCAGAATGGAGAGTCCTTTTTCTAAAGCCGCTTTCAGCCCGGAAAATGACAAATCGTTAGTGCTGACGTAGCAATCGGCTAACCCACGGAAGACTCTGACACCAGCCCCCGTAGACAGGCGCGGTGAAATACTGGTAATAGCGTCGTCTTCCGCCAGAGAGCTAATGTAGTTGACACGCTCTAAGAAGAATTCAACAAAGTCAGCACCAGCAGCACGGCCTAATCCCAGGAGAGTGGCTAAAGGCGCTTCCCAGGTTGGGTCGAATCGCTCTGTAGTCGAGGTGTATTGTAGCGTGGGCAGTTCTTTGGAAAGCAGTAGAGTACTGGATTGCATGGGTAGCTTCTACGAGGAAGAACAAGCGGCTGGCAACACCACTTCGCGATCGCTAGAGCTTAGACCAATCCCTACCGAGAATGGTAGCAGCTTTGACCGATCGCGAGAGTGAAGGTTACTTGAATTCTGACACAAAGCCTCTAGGGTCAGTGCAAGCCCCACTAGACCTAGCACGATGGAAGACTAAATGCGATCGCATCTAGCTGCGAGTTGCTTGAACGAGCAATTTCACCAACTGCAATAGCTGAGGGCGATCGAATGCTTGGACTAGCTGCTTCGCAGCGGTTTTGGGTTCTACTGTCAGAGTTATCTGTTTTGCTTGAGTACTAGTAGCTGGAGTTGCCGCAACTGGTTTTTCTTTTTTGGCTTCTGCTGGTTTTGCTTTCGGGGTAGCTGGAGTCGCTGCCGTTGGCGCTGCACCGACGAGTTGCTGTAACGCTGGACTGGGAGCTAGTTGAGCCCCTTTCCCCGCTTGCACTTGGTCGCTCGCTTGCTTGAGTTCTTTAATCGCCACTGGTGCTAGCGTCGCAAATGAATTTTTTGGATTTGCGATCGCTTTATACGTCACCTGGACTAACCCCTGCCAGGGTTTATTCCCCGCCCCCAGTTGAGCTAACCGTTTGCAGTGTGCCTGAAGTTTTTGGCGGTTATCTGGTGTCTCTGGTTGTTTAAACAGCTGCAACATTTGTTTCAGGACAGTCATCACCTGAGGTGCAAAGTCAGAAGCTAGTTTCGCCGGAGATGTTGCAGGAGTAGGAGTGGCGGGTTCTTGGGTACCACTCGCCAAATGGTTGATGTAACTCTGCAATTTGGCAAACTCCGGTTCTGAGGCCTGCATTCGTTTTTCGGCATCTTCCTCTCGAAGACCAAACGGCCCTTGTAGCTGTTCGATCAAGTCTTTGAGAGTGTCGTATCCTTCTAAAAACAAGGTCTCCAGCTTCTGATCAACTTTGATGTCCTGTTCTTTGAGAACCTTAAACGCATCCTCTAAGCGGTGGGCCGTTTTTTGAATACTAGAAAAGCCCAACATTGCTGCACCTCCCTTAACCGAGTGAGCAGCACGAAACATTTCATTCACTCGTTCCGTGTCTTTAGCGACAGAGCGCAGATTTAGTAATCCTGTTTCGAGGGTGTCGAGGTGTTCTTTGGCTTCTTCAATGAAATACCCTAAGATTCGTTGTTGATTGCCCGCGTCCACGCTAGTTTTCCCTAATGAAAACGTTTTTTTACTCAACCCTACTATGGCTGCACTGGAAAATGATTGTGCCGAAGAGTATTAAGCACGAAAATTGTTGCAATTACCGATAACACTCTATCTTTAGAGTAGCGGAAACCGGCTGGCGAGTGCTTCTCAGTCAAAAAGTGTTTTGATTTACCGAGAGCATGATTCACCTTTATTAAGAAACGTATAGAGGCAATTCCCTGCAATTACCCCTTCCCCACAATCCAGTAGATGTTGGCTAATGGCTTAGCAAAGGTGGATTATCCCATAATTGAGTAACGTTAGGATGTTAGGGTAATTACTTTCCCACCAGCACTAGAACAAAAAACCCCCAGCTGCCAGCTGAGGGGAACTATGAAAGAGCACTTATGTCTTTTAATCAGACCATTCCTTGCTTTATCCGCAAAAATTGAGAATTAGTTTGTCTGGCGTGAATTTGCAAGTCAATGCTTGGCAGGAAAAGCTCTAGCGGATTCTTGACAAAATCATCAAGTTATGAATTATAAGACGCATCTAAATTGGTTAGTCCTAATCTCCTCGTTTTCGGAGTCTCCCCGTCAGCCTCAATTCACAATGTTTCAGGCACAACCGTTGAGTGCCTGACTCCATCGGTTCACCTAGTCATAACAGGATAGGTAATCAGAATTTACCCACCCTTCTAAGCCATTCACTCGGTTGTTGGGGCCCTGTAGAACGCGCACGTAAACCCAAGGTGCTGAACCGTCTCTAAGGAGCCTGACAACATTTCCATTATTCAAACCAGCCTTGGACTCGCCATTAGGAGTAGAGCGTAGAGCGAGTTGACCTGTGCGAATGTTAACTACATTGCAAGCGCCTCGCGTAGACTCACTCGTTTCACCACAGGATAAGTAATTAGAATTGACCCAACCTTCTAAGCCATTGACTGCTCTATTAGGGCCGTCAATCACGCGAACATAAGTCCATGGTGCAGAACCTCGTCTGACCAAGGCCACGGTGTTGCCATTATCCAGTCCTGCTCTTGATTTGCCATTGGGAGAGACACGCACCGCCAATTGACCAGTTTGAATGTTGACCACGCGACACGTTACTTGTTGAGCGATGAGACGTTGAGAGGCTTGAGGGGTGTCGCGAGTGACTGTAGTAGCGAGAACCGCAGGAGCAACAGTTAGCCCCAAGAGCGATAGTGATAATAAGGGAATTTCAGCTAATACCCGATTTAGGTTATTTCGTTTCATGGAAAATCATTCCTTCGTGCAGTAGCGATAAACAGTTCATGACTTAACCTTAAACCTTACGAGTGGGACTGCACAGGAGGCTTTTGCTGAAAAATCAACCGTCGTAATTTGACATGGACAGACTTGGCGGCAGTGACGCGAACAGTATGCGAACAGTATGTAGTGTGGGCATTGCCGAATAGAACTTGAAAACTTGATTCTCTCGTAGGTCGGCAATGCCTACCCTACGATTGATGATTGGGAAAGGTGCAGGCTGTTAGCGCGATTTCCAACAGTTGATTCTTTTGTTGCGCCAACCGGGAACACTAAGAAAGTAAAGTAACTTGCTCCGACCCCACTCACCTGAGAGTGGGTTTTTTGTTGGCAAGTCGGTGATGTCTGTGAGTTCCGATTTCCCTTCTCGCTCCTCGATTAATGATCGATCTATTCAGCTTAGCGACGCCTGACACCACGTTCAAAATCGACTATGGCACGTTGTACGTCTACAAAATTGGGACGGATAACAAACTTGTTGCCATTGTTTCCAATCCCTACCAGCCGATTAAACGGTGGGAGTATGACGATTTGAATGCCGCTGCTCGACAGGATACTCTGCCGTCTTATTGGGCTGACATGAGCTGTGATTACCCTAATGCCTCAATTCAATTTCACCACCCAAGTTTGCGGCTGCGATTATGGGCTGCAATCCTTCGATTGTTGTTTACCTCTTAACAAGTTCACCATTTGCAGAAGAGGTGGCTTGGTCTGTTCCTCTCTTTGAATTCTTAATTGAGAAAGCTCTGAAGCAGAAATGAATTGGTTTGAATTCATTTCTCAGCGAAAACTCATGGTGCTGCGTTAAAAAATTGAGAAACACTCAACAAAAGAACGTTGTGTGAAACCAACCCGCCGAGTTCAACCATCTAGCCGTTCTTGGTACGATTACCTTGTTCATGGCGATTCACGAAGAGGAACTTCCCTGCTCGACGCCTCAGTCCGGGTAGGGTGATGCTACTACCTCCGATGTCTGTTGAACTCAATTAACACTGCTTCATGAGAGAGGTTTATCTATGGCAATTTCTGATTGGCTTGGCTTACTTCATCCTGCGATCGCAGTTTTCTTCGTTTTTCCTTTAATTGGTATGGTGGTGAACTTTGCATGGCAGACTCGCCAGCGACGCCTGCAAACTGTCACCGATGGCAAGAGCAAAATTCCTCCAGTTGTAGGACGCGAGCATGTGAATATCGGTCGCTGGCTGACGGGGGCGGTTGTCGGAATTGCCTTACTCGGCCTTGCCTACGCGATTTTTGACCACATCATCTCTGACCAGATTTGGAGCAAAAACCCCGCTCAGGTTATCTTTATCGTGTTGATGTTTGCCGCTACCATTGGCTCTTTGGCATTCCTGTATCAAGCCAGACAGTCACACTGGCGAGCAATTTTTGCCACCTTAACTGGAACGGGTTTGGTCGTTCTCGGCTGTCAGGATGGCGTGTTTCGACGTACCAATGAATGGTATTGGTCGCACTACTACATTGGGATAGCGGCTGCACTGTTGATGGTGTTCTCATTAGCGATCGTCGAAGATATCTATAAAGATCGCTCCAATCGTTGGCGCTATGTCCACATTATTTTAAACTGTGTTGCCTTGCTCCTATTTATGGGACAAGGCATAACGGGTACGCGGGATTTACTCGAAATTCCCCTCTCCTGGCAGAAACCCTTTATCTATCAATGCGATTTTGTTAACAAGACTTGCCCTCAACCAGCGCCACCCAGCAAAAGCTAAGCTGTTTGGACAATCGTAATATCTATGCTGGAAACCCAGGAAAAGTCAGCCCTGCCTGTACCTAGCCCCTAGATTATGCGATCGCATTCATCCTATCCTGAGACAGGCACACGCTAATCCAGTCAGAGTCATTACAAGCCGTTGCCAATCAGAATGAACGGTGCCTAGTAATAGAGATGGCTGAGGCTACTATTAACTCAAGGACTCGTTGACAATACCCTTTTGGCAACAGAACCCTCTCAACTACCCAAACCTAATCTGTGGAGTTCCCCATGCCCCCCGAAGCCCCCCCAGTTCAACCCGCCGTCCTACTCACTGTTATTGCTGAGACAGTGCTAAAAGATGCTATTGTCCAGTTGTTTAAAAGTTACAGCGTAAGCGGCTACACCATTAATCAAGTGCAAGGCGAAGGTAGCCACGGTCAACGATTGGGAGACATGGCCGGCTACAATACCAACATTGAAATCAAGGCTATTGTGTCACAAGAAGTATCTAATGCTATCCTCTGGTCTATAAAAGACTATCAGGGCAAGCAAGCCTTAATGGCTTTCCGACAGAATGTAGAAACCTTGGCTGATTAGCCTAGTGCAGCGTGGCCCAAATAACTATCCAGTTGAAAAAGGTTGAAAATCTTTCTGTAAAACGGTAAAAGCTTCTTTGCCTTCTGACTTGAAAGTGCCACTTTCATGATTGGTTGTGAGCGAAGCGATCGCTCATGAGGACTGCCTTCTTGCACTAGTTTATCGGGCTTTTCATTCGTATTTGAGTCGTGAGATCTCAACGGTTCAGAACCCCGACTTTTCTAAAAAGTCGGGGTTTTGGTCTTCACTAAGTGTCAATCGCAGGGAGCTTAAGCAGTGCGAACCCGTTTTCGATCGCGATTCCCTGCTTTTGTGGACTTTTGAGTGCGGGTGGGGGTGGATGGTGTCTGGGATTTTGCCCGGTTACTGCGACGTTGATTCGAGCGCTGAGGCTTGGGTTGGTCTACCTTCGGTTGGGCAATTGACGTTGGCTCGTATCCTCGAATCACTTCCTTGGCAAGGGTTTGATTGAGCAACCGTTCGATGTCCTTCAGGAGCGGATATTCATCGCCACAGACGAGGGAAACAGCTCGTCCAACATTTCCAGCACGGCCCGTGCGACCAATGCGATGCACGTAGTCTTCTGGTACATGAGGCAGTTCAAAGTTGACGACATGAGGGAGTTGATCGATATCTAGACCTCGTGATGCTACATCAGTGGCGACTAATACTCGCACTTTCCCTTGCTTAAAGTCTTGCAAGGCACGGGTGCGGGCTGCCTGACTTTTGTTGCCATGAATGGCAGTTGTTTTCAGCCCATCTTTAGCAAGCTGCTCGGCGAGGCGGTTGGCTCCGTGTTTCGTGCGGGTGAAGACCAGCACCTGTTTCCAATTATGGAACCCGATCATATAAGAGAGCAATTCTCGCTTGCGATCGCGATCGACCGGATAAACCACCTGTTCCACCTGCTCAGCCGCCGTATTGCGAGGAGCTACTTCGATCTGGGTTGGAGATTTCAGCAGAGTGTTGGCAAGCTGCTGGATTGCTTTCGAGAAGGTAGCGGAAAACATCAGCGTTTGCCGGGATGGGGGTAGCTGCGCCAAAATTTTGCGGATGGCGTGGATGAAGCCCATGTCCAACATGCGATCGCATTCATCCAGCACCAGTATCTCTAGTTGAGAGAGATCGACAGTCTTTTGTCCAAGGTGGTCGAGCAACCGTCCGGGCGTGGCGACTAGAATATCAACTCCCCTACGCAGCATTTGAATTTGCGGTTTAATTCCGACGCCACCATAGACTACTGCCGATCGCAGGGATAGGTATTTGCCATAGGTTTTGACGCTATCGTTGACCTGATCGGCGAGTTCGCGCGTGGGGGTGAGGATGAGAGCGCGAGGCGTGCGATGCACCTTATTGGCGTTGGTGGTGTTCAGGAGTTGCAGTAGAGGCAGAGTAAAGCCAGCTGTCTTGCCCGTTCCAGTTTGGGCGCTGGCGAAAATGTCTTGCCCTTGCAGGATAGGGGGAATTGCTTGCTGCTGAATGGGGGTTGGCTCAGTGTAGCCAGAGTCAGCAACAGCACGAAGCAGGTCGGTCGAAAGACCGAGGTTACGGAATGTCATGGATGTAGTTACTCCTAGTGGTGCCCCTATCCCAAATCAAATGCCTGGGGCCAGTCTAAGAGCAGGAAATTTGTGCTTCACTTGGATGGCTTGAATCAGCTCGTTCCAATGCGCCAGCAACAGACCGGAATGTACTGGCAGCTATTTATTGTAACAGAAATTATGACCCACGATGTGAATCGCCAGTAGATTCCTGCGAATACTCTGGAGAGTTGCAAAGGTCTAGGAGGATTTGCGAATGCTCCGTAGCTGCTCCAATTGCTGATTGCGTTCCTTGAGTTGCAGTGTGAGAGAATTGCAGACTAATTCGCAAAGCTCAAAAATAAAGGGATTAGAGACTTGATAGTAAACATTTGCTCCCTGAGGCTGGCGTGCGACAATCCCCGCTTGGGCTAAAATCTTCAAGTGCTTGGACACATTAGCCTGTCCTAGGTCTGTTGCTTCTACGATTTCACTGACATTCTTTGGCCCTGTCTTCAGACAGCAGACAATCTGCAATCGGCTGGCTTCGGACAGCACTTTAAAGAAATCAGCAACCAGAGTTAAGGCAACCGGAGAGAGTTGCGACGCTTCACAAGGCACAGATCTATCAGTTTCAACTGACGTTTTGGTGAACGAAGTTTGAGGCATAGAGTTTAGAGATGGCAAGGCAGCCTAATCTAAAAATAAGGCAGAGGGCAGAAGGCAGAGGGCAGAAGGCAGAGAGCAGAAGGAATGAGAATTTTTACTTTAACGTTCGTGTACCCGCGTTCGTGACCATCTAACTTAATTTTAGCTTTCAGTACAATTATATAACTATTGGGTAATGATTAATTCTGCTCACTGCTCACTGGCCACTGTTCACTGTTCACTGCTCACCGCTTCTCGGCAACCTTTAAAAATTTATTCAAATCCAATAACTGTGGACTATCTTGACCAACAATCAGTGGCAGCTTTCCATTCCATTTTTCTATAGCCTGTTTTTGCAGGAGTTCTGGAGTCAACGTTTCGCGCAGAACCCTTTGTGCCTCTGCTTCTCCCTTGGCTAAATTCACCTTAGCTTGTGCTTCTTTTGATGCTTTTTGGGCTAAAAACTCTGCCCGCTTGGCTTCCTGTTCAGCAACCTGTTTTGCCTCGACTGCGTTCCTAAATCGCTTTGAGAAGTGGACGTGGACGAGAGAAAGATCGTCAACAGCAATGTGATAGTTAGTCAGTCGTGTCGTTAATGCGATATCTACTCCAGCTTTTACGTCTCCCCGTTTGGTAACAATCTCTTCAGCCGTATACTGAGCGACTACGGCTTTGAGGACTTCCTCGATCGCTGGGTTGATAATGCGATCGATCGCATCCTGTTCGTTGCCAATTTCTTGAAAAATCGCATTCACTTCCTCGGGAATAATATGCCAGTTGAGCGCTACGTCGATGAAAACATCCTGAAGGTCTTTTGATGACGCTTCAGCCGCTATTTCTTGCTTTTGCACTCGCACGCTCAACTTTTGTACGGTATTCACGATCGGGATAATAACGTGAAGTCCTTCTCCTAAAACTCTCGGTTGGACTTGACCAAACTGCATCAATACACCCCGTTCTCCAGCGTTCACGATCGCAAAAGGCATGCAGACAATCGCGATCAGTAATAACATCAGAGCCAGTCTAATTACCTTATAGAGAGCTTTCTTGGATTTCATCAGGAATATATAGCGCTTTGGACTCGGGTCGTTCGGTCCGATCTCGCTCCAAGACCTCTAAGCATCTTAAAAGATTTTTTTTAATTGAAAAATTGATTATTTTAATAGATTATTCTTATGAAAAGTAGGCTAATAACTTGACAGAGGAGGATTTAAGACCATCCCGATGAATTTTGTGGGGTTTTTGCAAGCTCCAAAACAAGAAGATGAATTTTTATTAAGCCATTGCGTTTTAAAATTCTCTGACGTTAATATTCCAGCATGGAAATGCATAGAACTAGCGCTGGATGCATCTATCGTGAGAAATAAACAAGAAACGCTTAAAAACCATCAAAATCTGGGCTAAAGGGGATAGACGTTCATTGAATATCCTGGAATTTTCCCTACTGGTTTGGCTCGGCTCGTTCATGGCTGGCTTTTTAGGCTCGCTGACTGGTTTAGGAGGTGGAGTCGTGATTGTGCCTCTCTTAACAGCGGTATTTGGAGTCGATATCCGATATGCCGTTGGCGCTTCATTGGTATCTGTAATTGCCACGTCTTGTGGTGCGGCTTCTGCCTACATCAAAGAAGGCTACACCAACCTACGAATCGGTATGTTCCTGGAAGTCGCGACGACGATTGGCGCGATTGTTGGTGCGTTGTTGGCGACGGTGATTTCTGTCAAAGCGCTGGCTGTCGTGCTGGCCATTGTTTTAATTTATTCTGCGTACCTGGCACAGCAACCCCGGATCGAACAACCTGGTAGCGATTCACCCGATCCCCTCGTGACTTATCTGAGGCTCAATGGCACTTGTCCAACTCCGGATGGATTGATGTCTTATCAGGTTTATTCGGTACCTGTTGGGTTTGGGTTGATGGCAATGGCTGGCGTCATTTCTGGATTGCTGGGCATTGGTTCGGGAGCGCTCAAAGTTCTAGCGATGGATCAAATCATGCGTCTTCCCTTCAAAGTGTCCACAACCACTAGCAATTTTATGATCGGCGTAACGGCGGCGGCATCGGCGGGAGTTTACTTGGCACGGGGTTACATCGATCCCGGATTATCAATGCCTGTCATGTTGGGTGTATTACCGGGTGCCTTATTGGGCGCGAAGGTATTGGTGGCAGCGAAGACTCAAGTGTTGAGGATTGTATTTAGTCTCGTACTCGTGGTGATGGCCTTGAAGATGGTCTACAACAGTTTAGGTTAGGAGGGGGCTTTAGGATGGAATGCGATCGCAAATGGAGTTCAATCCGTTCTGTACAACAGGTTACATCAACAGCACGACCAGAGACGCAAGCGATTGCACTTCCGTTGCAAGATACTCCAGAACCGGAGCAACGCACCAAGGCGGAGGATAGGCTGGCTGATGATTCTAACTTTGACGTTGAGACAGCGATTTCTCAACAATCGCGCGATCGACAACTCGAACAGTCTATCAGCAATATCCTGAAATATGGAGTGCTGCTATCTAGCGCTGTGGTTTTAGTCGGTAGCATCCTGTACTTGATTCGTCACGGTGCTGAGCCTGCCAATTACCAATTCTTTCAAGGAGAACCCTCGATTTTCCGCTCTCCCGATGGTGTAGTAACGGCAGTTTTGGCAGGGCATCGCCGTGGCATCATTCAACTGGGACTTTTGCTCCTGATTGCTACTCCCATCGCACGGGTAGCATTTTCCTGCTTGGCTTTCTTGAAGCAGCGAGACTTCACCTACGTGATTGTCACGCTGTGCGTTCTAGTAGGACTGATTTACAGCCTGCTCGGAGCTTATTCCTGATTTCAGCAGCGAGGTGACAACTAGTGCAAGAAGGCAGAAGGCAGAAGGCAGAAGGCAGCTTTCCAACTTTTTTAAACTGGTGGTTTATTGCAGTGACGCTGTACTAGCCAGTACTAGCCCTCCGCACCGAGGAGGGGACACGGTTTCTCGCATTCTTGCAGAAAAATCATGAAAACAACTGCAACTGTCTCAGAGAATTCAGGCTTCGTTGCAGCTGCTCCCCGAAAGATGTTCTGAGAACGTCCAGAAATTCAACCGGGAAAATTAATAGTGAAACAAGCATTGCAAGGCTAAATATTCCGAGTAACAAAGCCAGCAATCGCCCAAAAATACCAGGATTAATTTCGATAAATGCCAGTCTTGATTTTCCGATGACAGCAATCATCAGGAAAACCAAACTGAATATACCTAATAGCGTCGTTAGATTGAAGTTTCTATCGTACTCAAACCATTCATTTTATCATTATCGAGTTAGTTTTGCAAATTTTTTAACTATAGCTCATCATAGCTAATGCTAACGTATTGTTAACTTATTTTTACTGGAGTCAAATAACTAAATTTATGATAATTCCGATTTAAATATGGGAGATTAATCCTAAAAAAAGACTAATTGAATTGATGTAAATTAACTGCCGAGAAGTAAGGTTTCTCGACAATTGAAATACCTTTGATTTTTTCTACTTACTTTTTAGCGAAAGCTGCCTTTCCAAGCATGATTTAGTATGGCTTGATGTATCAATGGTTAACATCTGTTCAAACGCTTTTGATAGGCGAGTTTGAAATCGTTTTTGATGTTTGAGCTTTAAGAACGGTCGCACAATTTCCGCGACTTCATGAGAGTCATCTCTATCATCAATCACTGGAATCGAACGGAGCGTGTCCAGTTTGAGTTCTTTTTCCACCATCATTTCGGAAATCGCAGCGGCAGCGACACCACTTTCAATCACAGCTTTCACCATTTCACCGCTGTTCAACACTAAGATAATGTTTAAGCTAGATGGCTCAATCTCCCAGTTTTGCAAGGCTTCCTCAAATCGTTGCTGCGTTCCCGATCCGGGTTCTCGCATTACCCAATCTGTTGTAGTAAGTTCCGTTAAGGCAATCTTGTCTCGCTCAAACCAAGGGTGAGATTTACCGACGACAATGAGTAAGCGATCGCTAGCGACGACTTCTTGCTCTAGACAACTTTGATGCGATGCTTTGACCTCTCCTTCTATCAAACCCAAATCGAATTGTCCCGTCGCCGTTCCTTCACAAATCGCATCGGTGTTGGCAAGAGTGCAGTGAACGGAGATACCAGGATATTGCCGCTTGAACTGGCTAATCTTATCAGGCAACCAATAGTTACCAATCGTCAGACTCGATCCCAACTTCAACTCGCCCCGTTGCAAATCGTTTAATTCTCGCAACGCTTGCTCGGTCACGGTTACTTGGTCGAGAATTTTCTGCGCTTCTACTTGTAGCAATAGTCCTGCCTCAGCCATCTCGATATGGCGACCAATCCGATGGAACAGTTTTACGCCATATTGTTCTTCTAAGCTTTGGATCGCTGCGCTGACAGCAGGCTGTGTAATGTAAAGTGATTCCGCCGCACGGGTGAAGTGTAAATGTTCTACGACGGCTAAAAAAATTCGCAATTGATCGAGTGTCATTCCCGCCATGATGAGTATCCTGAAAATGAAAGGATGCGGTTTTTAATAAATCTAATTTATTAAGCTAATAAATTATAGTATTTAATCGCTTTTGTTTATCAATTTAAAAAAAAATAATGTTTGACTGGATTCGAGGAAGAAACATACAGTAAACGTAGTATTTAGGCACTCAACTCAGCGCTAATGCAACTTGAGTTCCTCATAGCAGCGATCTATTGAGCTATCTACCAAACATGAAACACCCACAGGACACCTCATTTATGGGATTCAGGCTTTTCCCTTATACCTCACACCTGAGATACCGCGAACGGGGATCTGTGCTAAAGCTTTAGTTCAGTCCATGATGCGCTAGCCGCCCAGTGCCGTTCCCAGAACGCCCCGGAATTGCATCCAAGGTTCGCGCCTTCCTTCGATCGCTTTTTCAGATTACGCCCTAGACGTTTGCACCAGGGTTCAGCAGACAACGCGACGTAATGAGACAACGAGAGATACACGCCTCAGTGAGTACGACAGCTTCAAGCTCTCAGCCTTACGTCCAATTCACAGCTATTTAGCACTTAAACGTTTTAATCGAGCGTCGCCGTCACGGTAAGAGCAACTCAACAAGAGTCACTGGCTCTATTTGCAGCTTACCGTTTGCATCTTCGCCAAGCTACCCGCTCGACAGTGAAAGGAGATTATGAATGACCGTTGAAATCCAATCGAATCAGAGCATAAACGGCTTAAAGCGAGATTGCCTTTCCTACTCGGAAGTCATCGCTCAATCCATTAGCGTGATTGCCCCCTCGACAGTACCCGCAGCCGTTTTAGGTTTGATATTCGCCTCTTCCGGCAATGGCACTTGGCTGAGTTTCCTGATTGGTATGACTGGGTTGGTGTTTGTGAGTTTCAATATCAACCAATTTGCTCGCCGTTCAGCCTCTCCGGGCTCGCTGTATACCTACATTGTTAAAGGACTGGGGCCGACAGCCGGTGTCCTCAGCGGCTGGAGTATGCTCCTAGCTTATTTGTTTACCGGGATGTCAACGTTGTGTGGGTTTGCGATCTTTGGTCAAACCTTCTTGGGTCATATTGGTATCCATACGCATATCCTGACATTGTTTGCAGTGGGCGTAGCTGCTGGTTGCTGTATCGCTTACAAAGATATTCAGTTATCGGCGAAGTTGATGCTGGTGTTAGAGGGAGTTTCGATTGTCGCTATCTTCCTTTTGGGATTAATTGCCTGGGCGCATAAAGGATTTGCGATCGATACGTCCCAACTAACTCTGCAAGGTGCTACCCCTGGCGGCGTAACGATGGGAATTGTCCTCGTTGTCTTCGGCTTTTCTGGCTTTGAAAGTGCCACCTCCTTAGGGGCTGAGGCAAAAGATCCGCTGCGGACGATCCCCAAATCGGTGATTCAAAGCACGATTTTAGCGGGTCTCTTCTTCATTTTCATGGCTTACATTGAAGTACTGGGTTTTAGCGGTACGTCTATCGATCTGGGAAAAACCGAGGCACCACTGGATTTTCTCGCTCACCACGCAGGATTAGACTTTTTAGGCGTGCTGATTAGTTTGGGTGCCTTGTTGAGCTTTTTCTCCTGCACCCTCGCTTGTATCAATTCAACGGCTAGGGTGTTTTTTGCCATGGCCCATCACGGTGTGCTGCACGATGCCTTGGCGGAAGCTCATGAGTCGAACCAAACGCCCCACGTTGCGATCGCATTATCAGCCCTAATTACATTTTTAGTACCGGCTTCGTTGCATGTGTTTGGCGTCAAAGTGTTTGATGCTCAAGGCTACTTTGGCACGATTTGCAGCTACGGATTTTTGCTGGTGTATATCCTGGTTTCACTCGCAGCACCCGTGTATCTGTATCGACTGAGAAAATTGCGATCGATGGATATTCTTTACTCAGTATTGGGTGTAGGGTTCATGATGCTTCCCGTTGTCGGCACGATTGGGATTCCCGGTAGCAATCTGTTCCCCGTACCAGAATTCCCGAACAATGTCTTTCCTTGGCTGTTCTTGCTGTACCTGACAGCAGGTTGTGGCTGGTTCATTTTCCAACGAGTGCGTTCTCCGAAAATCTTGAGAAAGATGAGGCAATCAGTCGAGGCGGTTCATGTCAGATACAGCGATGGGGAAGAACCCAGGTAAGGCGTATCAGATCGGATATCTCAAGCGTCTCTCTGTTCTAGCTTGGAAATAAGGCAGAAGGCAGAAGGCAGAAGGCAGAAGGATAAAGAAAAATTTTCATTCCTTTGTTATGAGCTTTTGCTCATGGTGCCTAGCTTGAAAAATGAATGAGACGCCAAGCACAAAGCACGTACAACTTTTCCGCTTGAAGTAAGGATAGACAACAATGAACGACCTCGTCACTGCGATCCCCACAGGGATAACAGCCTTCACCGCCACTAACATCGATGATATTGTCATCCTGCTACTGTTTTTTTCACAAGTAAGTGCTACGTTCCGCAGGAGGCATATCGTAATTGGTCAGTATCTCGGCTTTGCTGCACTCGTCATCGTCAGTCTTCCCGGTTTTTTTGGAGCCTTAATCTTGCCCCGACATTGGATTGGATTGCTGGGCTTGGTTCCCATTGCCTTCGGTATCAGTCGCTTGTTGAATGGAGAGAGCGATTCATCGGAGGAAGACGAGCAAGAAATCCAACCCTCTCATGAATCTCCATTTGCCAGCGTTCTTTCACCTCAAGCCTATAGTGTCGCCGCCGTTACGGTTGCTAATGGCAGTGACAATATTGGCATCTACGTGCCGTTGTTTGCTAACAGTAGCTGGGAGAGCCTTGCGACAATTCTTGGCGTATTCTTTCTGTTAGTCGGAACGTGGTGCTACACGGCTTACAAGCTCACTCACCAACGCGCGATCGCTCATCTTCTCAGCCGCTACGGCAATAATTTCGTGCCTTTTGTCTTGATTGGATTAGGTGTTTTTATTGTCTTGGAAAGTCGTGCTTTACATCCATTAGCTCTAGCGGCTAGTTGCCTCTGTTTGGTAGGTGTGGTCAAAATCAATGGCTCATTGGAAGAAGCCGCTAAAAATTGACCTTGGGCTATTGTGTGTGATTTCCCCAAACCGACCCAAGTCTCCCAATATCTATAACCTTTGAGGTAGATAGTTAAGGAGAATTTACAGTTCATTCAATCTCTAATTTCTACCTCCCCCTATTCAAATTTATCTCAAAAGTTAGATGTATTTTGGTTTAGTCTTTTATATGCCAATTACCTCTTTTGCTTTGCTGGTAATCGGTCAAGCAACTAGAGATAATTAACGATTTTTATTTAAAAAAATGTAGCAATTTTTATTCCACAAAATGAAGTGAAATTGTTATAGTAAGATTCTAACGGGCTAAAAAATACCAAGTTCCTGAATCAATCTTCTGGTATTCGCTACAAAGACAGCTTCGCAGCCAAGAATTTCCAAAAAGCAAACCCAGTAATCTGGAGAAGGAAACAGTTATGAATCTAGTAACCGCTCTTTTGATTGTTTTGGTATTTGTGGCTAATCTAGTGTTCGCTCAACCTTCATTAGCTGACAAGCCAAAATTCCTCAAAAATCCTGACTATATAGAAGTGACGAAAGCTCTTAATGATTTGAAGACAGCGCAGGAAGCACAAGCGCAGAGCGAAAATTATAATCCTGAGGAAATTCAGCAAAAAATCGGTGAATTAGAGTTTCAAAAATACGCGTTGGAAACTGGAATCAATTGGGGACAGTGCCGCAATGAGACAGGAAAAACCCTAGCCGTATACGGCCCAAAACCCGATCTTGATGATGACGATTACGAATCCCAATATGACACTGGTCTTTATTTCCTAGCAGATGGTCAAACCACTAAAAAGAAATGGGATTGTGAGGGGGTTTATCTACCTAGTGATGCTCAAATCGCAGGTCTAGGTTCTGAGGAACTAGCAGGCCCTGTTGCTGTCAAGGTTGCTGATGGAACGCAGATCGCGATTAAGACCAATGCAGACACGGGAGCTATTGAATTTAGCAATCCTCCAACTAAAGTCTTCAAAGCGGGTGATGTGAATTGGTTTATTCCCAATGTCTCACAGTCTGCGATCGATACACGAGTTGCTAATGCACCTACGGCTAAGAAATCCCAGGGAAATGATTTAGTGGTGGTGAGAAATCTAGAGAAGGACACCACTGAACCCAGTGTTTCTCCTCAAGCTCAACCGCAACCCAAACCTCCGGTGCAAGAACAGCGCGAAACGCAACCTGAAGTGCAATCTAATGGGTCGAAAGGAGGGTATTACAACAAGAAATTTTGAATCTCATTTAAGCCAGAGGTAGGGGTGAAGCATTTGGGCAATGATTTATCGCTCAAACCCTAGTTCTTCCATCCAAATGCTTCGCCCTTCTGTGAGGAAAACTGGCGCTCTAATCTATTAAGGAAGGTTGGAAAGTTGGAACGTCGTGAAACTAACAAATTAGCTCGCTTTCCGACCTTCTATCAAAACGCAATCTGGAGCTTCTAAAACTGGTTTTATTTGTACATTCAAACTGAGAGTATAAGCGTGTTTTTGATGCAACTACTATTCAAACCCACTCAAGCTGAGACCGACTCCCTTCAAGTCAATGCAAAAGCTACAGAGGTAGAGGTCAAGAAGCGAGGGCGCTGGAATCCCTCGCGAGTGCGAGATCATTTGGCAAACGAGCGCACCTACTTGGCATGGATGCGGACTGCGATCGCAATGATGGGTTTCGGCGTTGTGATCGTGCGCCTTCGTCACCTGCAACCGCCCTTAGTACCGCATCCCGGCACGGGCTGGAAGTTGGGTTTACTGTTCTCGGTGGTTGGTCTGCTAACTGTATTACTCTCAACTTGGCACTACTTCTCGGTTCGCGACGCGATCGATGAGGATACTTACGAACCGTCCGACCGTTGGATCGTTATGTTTTGCCTCGCGGTGACATTGTTGGGAGCCGGAGTGATCTATTTTGTCTTCACAGCTCCTCTCAATCCTTTATACAGCGTCTCATTTGAGTGACGGAATACTTTGCGGTTTTTAACTTGGGATTAGGTGAAAAAAATGCTGGAACAGTTAGCTGGGTATGCAGGCGAGAGCTTTTCGATCGACACTCTGGGAATCTTACTGGCACTGGTCGCTCTGGAAACGAGCTTATCTGCCGATAATGCTGTAGCATTAGCGACACTGGTTCAGCATATGGAAGACCAAGAACATCAGCGCAAAGCGTTGAATTGGGGTTTAGTGGGTGCCTTTATGTTGCGGATTGGCTTGCTCTTGACTGCAACCTGGGTGATTCAGTTTTGGCAATTCGCGCTTGCGGGTGCTCTTTATCTGTTGTGGTTAGGGGCTAAACATTTCTGGTCGCGTCTGTTTTCGCGCGAGCTTGCTTCTGAACTGGGCGACTCTCTAGCACAACAACCTAACTCGCTGTGGCAAATTATTCCTTTGATTGCCTGTACCGATTTAGCGTTTTCCCTCGATAGCGTGACAACAGCCGTGGCCCTGTCTAGCGAAGCTTGGTTGGTGCTGATCGGTTGCACGATTGGTATTGTTACACTGCGCTTTCTCGCTGGCTTATTTGTCGAGTTACTGACCAAGTATACCTACCTTCAGGATGCGGCTTATCTAGCAGTAGTGGGGGTAGGATTAAAATTGATGTTCAAGGCCTTATTACCCGATTACGCACCGCCCGAATGGCTCATGCTGACGTTCATTGCGATGCTGTTTGCCTGGGGCTTTTCTAAGCGTGCTGTGCCAGAGGTCTAGGAGGGCTGAAACGTAGTACACTCGAAACGCTACAAGGCGAACCTATTCTCCCAATCGGGCATTCGTTGATACTCTAGCTCGGCTTGACTCTGTGATAACTGAATTTGGGACAGCGATCGCTGAAGGGATAACTGCCTTCATCGCGACTAATATTGATGACATCATTATTCTGCTGCTATTTTTTGGCCAAGTCGATGCTAACTTCCGTCGCCGTCATATCGTTGTTGGTCAGTACTTAGGTTTTACAGTCCTAATCTTTGCTAGCTTGCCAGGGTTCTTTGGTGGCTTGGTGGTGCCGCGTGAGTGGATTGGATTGCTGGGACTGTTACCGATCGCGATCGGACTCAAGCAACTGCTCAATCGACAAGCAGATACAGAAGACGTGCAGACTGTCACCAGTGAGTTCGAGTCGTCCTCATCCCATCGTCCGAACAAGTCTTTTCTGTCCAGTGTTATTTCTCCTCAGACTTACAAAGTAGCGGCAGTCACAGTTGCCAATGGGGGCGACAATATCAGCATCTATATTCCCATCTTCGCTGGAAGTACTCTGATTCGGTTAGGAGTAATTCTCACCGTGTTTTTTTTCATGGTAGGCGTTTGGTGTGCCGTTGCGTTCAGCTTAACTCGCCATCCTCTGATTGCTCGGCTTCTCAGTCGGTACGGTCATGCCGTTGTTCCCTATGTATTGATTGCCTTGGGTCTATTTATCTTGTATGAGAGAGACTCGTTCAGCTTACTCCCGTGGATGAGGAGCTAACGCTTTCAACCACTGAGCTATTGCCTGCCTAGTAAAGATTAAGAGAAACGGTTGTTTTCACTGGACATTCGCTATAGGTCGAGATTAAACTACGGTAAGTCGATCGAATTTATAAAAATTGTATGGAAAACGCCAAAAACGTTCTTGACGAGCCGAGTACAGTAGTCAAATCGACCCTCCATCAGTTAGAAGAACCTGCGCCCGAGGGCTTCAAGATTCAGGTCTGGTTAAAAAAGTTCAGAGGCGGGTTTCTTCTGGTCATTGGATTTTTGCTATCACCCCTATCGTTTTGGAATGACCTGTTTTTCAATCTGCCTATTGCCTATTTTTTTGGGTATCTGTGTAGTTTGCTTTCCCCAGACTTGCTCCTACCTTGCTCGATCGGCGGATATTGGCTTTCTAACATTGTTGGGATTCTGTTGATGCAAGTGGGGGCGGTTGATGTTTTTCAAGATCGACCCAAAGAGCGTAGCCTGAAAAAAGAGTTACTAATGGGCGCTGTATCGTCAGCTGTATATACCCTAGTGATTTTGGTATTGATTCAGTTTAAGATTCTCCAGGCTCCCGTCCTATTCTCCGGCGCTTAATGGGGATATTGTTACTTTAGGGGCTTCCCAATAAAAAAATATCCAACTACTTCTTGTGGGGTGGGCATCTTGCCCGCCCCTACAGCTAACAATTGACTTTTACAAGAGACGTTCATGAGCGTACCGCTCACACTCCAGGATGAAAGGAGACTTTCTTGCACAGCTCTATTGGGTAAGTTATTTTATGCAATAGTTTTGTCCTGAGGGTGAAGATTCAAGCCTGATTGACTAATTTCCAACTCACCATCACTAAGAGCGCGTAAATCACAAACCGGAGCGGACGTTGAGGGGTGAATTTGCAGAGTTTAGCACCCACCAAAACTCCCGGCACAGTACCTAACCAGATGGGGATAACTAAACTCCAGTTTACCGTCCCAAGCGTGAGGTGTCCGAGGGAAGTAAAAATCAATAAAATTGCTGCCTGTAGTATATCCGTACCGACCAATTTACGAGAGTCTAAGCGGAAAAAGGCAATCAATGCCAGTGCAAACATCGAACCGGAAGCTACGCTAGTTAAACCTACCATACAACCGAGAATGGCTCCCACACTGAGGGTTGCAATCCGGCCTGACGTGGTTTCTAGGTCAAACTTTGGGGGTTCGGGTAACTTCCACTTCGGAACAAATGTCTTGAGAAATAATTGTGCGAGTGCTGACAGTGTCACAACCGCCATCATCACTCCCAGTAGCCGGAGCAGGATATAGTCGAGGTTAAATGCTCCAGTTTGTTGGAGCAGATGTAAAATCCATACCCCAGTCAGCGAGCCTGGAACACTCCCAAACGCTAGCCATTTTACAATGTGCAAGTCCAGCGTCTTTTGTTGCCAGTGCTTGAAGCCACCGATCGCTTTCATTAAGGTTGCCGCCACTACATCAGAACTAACAGCAACTGAAGGTGGGACTTGGAAGACGAAAATCAACATGGGAGTAATTAGAGATGCTCCACCCACTCCGGTTAAACCAACGATGATGCCAACGAAAAAGCTTAGAAACGGTAATAGTAAGTAGTTCATACGGCTGCCCTGACACAGGGCGCGAAACGGCGGATGTTCTAACGGCAAGTGAATTTGGCATCGCTGTTGAAACACAGCAATGCAATCTTTAGGTCTGTCGTAGAGCCAACCCCTTAGTGTCAGTTCACGCGCTTCTCAACGCATGAAGGTAAAACGGTTCCCAAACAATAGCTTGCTGAATTAAAGTCGCATAAGCCGATCGGGTTACCGTGTTAATAGCTCAACCGCTAATTATAGCTGCATTTGGGTGATTCTGTCACCTGCGATCGCAAAAAAATAAGTGAATAAGTGTGTTAGGTTATCAGACTGCTGTATAGTGCTTAGCGCGATCGCTTACTGTAATCGAATAAAAATAGGACTGGGTCTAGCTTCTGCTCAGCGGACACCCGATTAATAAAACCTGGCGTTTTCTGAGCGGAAACTAGACCCAGCTAGTTAGTTGCTCTAGGTTGAGTATTTAGTTAGAGTCTTTAGCGTTTGCCCCGATAAGGCACTTTGCTCAGATAGTCGAGGTTCGACGCCGAGACATTTTGCGCGTAGTTGCGCTTGGTATTGACGGCGGCTGCCAAGTCGCGATACTTGCGAGGATCGCCTTCGGCCAGTTGCCGCTCTTGGTATTTGCGGCTGTAGAACTTCTCGACGGTAAAACGCCAGTCGGTTTTAACCGTGCCAACGATTTCGCGGAAGTCTTCGCCGTAGCGAGGCGTCACCAAGTTAATGGGACGACCTTCCATCCGCTTGCGCTGATAGGGTACGGTATAGTCCCCAAACGCTTGGGTGTATTCATCGCTATCAATCAAGGCGTCCACAAAGCCGTAGAAACCGAGAGTCGCAATCTTAATCGACCACGCAATTTCTTCGTCTTTGTTGTAGGGGGCACGACCGAGGAAGCGCTTGAGGCAAACTTCAACGAGTCGGTAGTTGTTGTTCGATTCAACGACTAACTTGTAGAACGCCTCAGACTTGGCGATACCCCGAACAAAGTCGCGCACGGTCAGCGTTCTGTTCTTCAGTTGAGATTCCAGATGTTTCTGGCGGTTCACTTGAAGAACGGCATGCTCGCTGAACAGTTGGCGATAGACTGCATTAATTAAGGCAATCAGTTCAACCGGAGAAAAGCTATCTTCTAGGCGATAGATATACGGAGTATCTTCATCTTCATCAGCAACTCCGAAGCTACGCACCCTCGCATTTTGGGTCGTCGGCTTGTAGGCAAGTAATGGCAATGCCATGCGATCGTCTCCTTCAAAAGTATTACAAAATACTAAGTAATTTTCAGCTTTTTTTCAGATGCCTGTAATCCAATTTGACCATGAGTTTGACCCACAACCCAACTACTAGGCAATATTCGTTTAAAAGCTGATGAGCAATTGCCAAATTTACCGAACTGGAAAACTGGCAACCGGATTGATTGAAACGGGTACTCCTTGAGGTAAATCCCGTGTGGTATCGGGAATTTTAATGTTGTCCACATTCACTGTCACGGTATTAGCGACGGGTCTGGGACTGATGTTCCGTGCCATCTCCAAGAAGTTATTGATATCGCCCCACTTGTACCGCGTGTCTTCTAGCTTGTCTCGCCAATAAGCACCGTAGCGAGGTGTTACCAAGTTAAAGGGACGACCTTTGTAGCGACGACGCTGATAGGGGACGGTACTGTCGCCAAAGTTTTCCTGGTATTCTGAGCTGTCAATTAAGGCATCGACAAATCCACCCCAACCTTGGCTAGCGATTTTGATCGACCAGGCAATCTCTTCTTCTTTGTTATAAGGAGCCCGACCCAAAAAGCGCTTGAGTGCTAGCTCTACCAATCGATAATTGGAGTTGAGTTCTACAACCTGGTGATAAAATGCTTCAGACTTAGCCAGGCCGCGAATAAAATCGCGCACGGTGATTGCACGATTTTTCACCTGCGATTCTAGGCTCGGTTGGCGAGTGGCTTGGAGGATGACATGTTCGCTGAAGACTTGGCGATAAGCAGCCCAAATAAGTTCTTGGATATCGCTTTGATCGATACAATCTTCGATGCGATAAATGCGGGGAGTGTCTTCGCTAGGAACTTCGTAGCCTGAAACTCGCTGATTTTGCGAGGAGGGTTTGTATTCTAGCAGAGGTATTGACATCGGTTCGTTATGCGTTGGTTGTTGTTTAGTGTTGGTAATTTGTCAGTTGTGAATTGACCAAATGACCAATGACGCTTATTTAGTTGTCGGAGCTTTGTAGAGGTAGCGGTAAGGTAGAGCCACCTGAGTACGTCCCACAGAAGCTTCAGGTGTTTCAACGTTCCGGCTCATGTCCGGCAGAGGTCTACTAGAGGCGTAGGATCTGGCTCGATCCGCTGTCCGCTGATAGTTCATGCCGCCAGGGGCGATACTGCGAGCCATTTGTAAAAAGGTGTTGGGAATGGCTTGACGAACTCCCCGTTGAACGGACTGTCCGGTGACTTGGACTTGATAGTAAGACCCTTCCAAGGAAATTTGGCGAGCGCGCCAGTAATCGCTGTAGCGAGGGTTGACCAGGTTAAAGGGTCGATCTTTGAAGCGGCGACGCTGGTAAGGCACGATATCATCGCCAAAGTTTTGGCGATATTCTTCGCTATTAACTACAGCATCGATAAAGCCAGATAAACCCTTCGTGGCAATCACAATCGACCAAGCGATTTGCTCGTCCTTGCCATAAGTGGCGCGTCCGAGGAATCGCTTGAAGGTGATGTCTACTAATCGATAGTTATCGTTTGTTTCTGCAACCTGCGTCCGGTAAACATCTGTTTTACCCAGTCCCCGGATGAACTCGCGCACAGAAATGGCACGATTTTTCAGCTGAGATTCGAGGAAAGGCTGCCGATATTTTTCCAGAATCAGATGTTCGCTGAAAATCTGACGGTAGCCTGCCCAAATGATTTCTTGAATCTCGGCATCGGAGCTAGCGGGAGTGAAACGGTAATATTGCAGGTCATCATCATTGGGGACTTCGTAGCCCTCAACCCGCTGATTTTGCGTAGTTGGTGTAAATTCAAGCAGAGGAATCGGCATTTGTATCGTTTTCCTTTTATTAGGAGTGAAAAACGTAAAATCCGGCGATCGCACTTTGCTAAAATCTGTGCTTGGCTTGCCTCGATCGTGCGATTGGCACTAGCTTCGATTGAAACCAAATGATGCTCCTAAAATACGTAAGTTAACGCTGTAGCACTAAGCTACCGGTTTTACCGGTGCATTGAGCGCGATCGCGTTACTATCGTCTAGAAGCTGTTTGGCCCGGAGAACTCGCGCCCGCACGGCGGCATCCGCCTCAGATGAAAGCATTTGCTCGAACCGGTTTTGAATTGGCACCTTCAGGTTATTAGCCCCTGATGCCAAAGTCTGCAAGCCGACAACGGCAGCATAGCGGATTGCCCAATCTGGATCTTGGGAAACTTGTAGAAGCGCCTGTAAGGCTGTTGCTTGTGCCTCGCGAACCTGCTCCTGTGGCAACTGGTGCCAGTGCAGGGTTCCTAATCCTTTAGCGGCAGCCCGACGCACGCTCGGTGCGAAGTCGGTCAGGGCGGCTGTTGCCAATACCTCCAAAGCGCGGGGATCTGCGATCGCGGCGAGGGCACGGATAGAATAAGCTCTTGCTCCGTAGTTATAATCATCCAACTGTTCTAACAGTGGTAGTACAGCGGGTTCCCCTAGCCGAATCAGCCCCTCAATCGCCACCATCGCCGCACCTGGATTGTTGTAACCAAATACAGCAATCAAAGTGGGAATAGCCGCTTCGGAGTAGCACGCTACCAAAGCTCGTACAGATTCTACTAAACGTTCAGCAGAATCTGCCTGTTCAACAGCTTGAATGAGGTTTTGGGTGCGGAGAGAGTCGGTCATATCAATGGGTCAGTAGTCAGCGGTCAGCAGGCAGTAGCAGGAAAAACAACCGACCACCGAGCGTTGACCGCTGACCAAGCTACAACAAAGAATCCATCAGGTCGATCACCCGAATGGCATCATCGGAAAGCGTCGTGTTAGCAACTGGGTTCAGTTGCTTTTCCAGCAATCCTTTGAGTGCCATTAGCTTAAAGCTATTTTCGGCTGGTGCCGTGGCTATAGCTTCAGCAGCCGGTAAATAGCCAATTGCACCGAGGTCTGATAAAGCCACCCGGCGCAGTACGACATCTTTCCCCTGCAACGCTTCTACTAAACGGCTTCCATAGGCATCGTCCCCGCTCAACTGATACATGGCTCGCGTTGCCGCATAATGTACTCGTTTGATCGGGTGATCCAAGAAGGGTTGAATTAAGGGAATAGCCTCAGTGGCTCCTAGAGTTCCTAAAGCTTCCAGGACGGCTTCACACGGTTGAACGAGATAAGGTCGTCCTGGAACTTGCTCCGCAACGGCAACCCCATCTTCGAGTAATTTCATCAAAGCAGGGATGGCTGCTGAATCTCCCAACATTTCTAAAGATTGGGCAGCAGCTTCTCGCACGTAAAAATCGGAGCAGTCTAAACAGTGGATTAACCCAGGTACAGCCCGCCTGTCGCGTAGTTTACCCAGCGCCCGAGCTGCATTGCGTCGCAGAGGATATCCCCCTAATTCTGTCTGGTCGGCTTCGTCTTCCAGGGCTTCGATTAAGGCGTCTACTACGGCGGGTTCGCTAACTCGGAATTTGCCCAGCCACCAAGCGGCATAGTAGCGGAGACTCAAGTCTGTACCGCGCAAGTTGGCAAGTGCTGTTTCTACTGTTAGCTGGGGTGATGCTGCCTCGCTAGATACCTCTGGACTGAAATCCGACATTGCTAAAGTTAGCTCTCAGCTTTTGCTTTTTTACCGTTACTTTCGCTATCTGGCATTAGGTTAAGGCTGATTCAGCTGTCAACTGCTCGATGTTGACGATTCTGCCACCCATACGGCTAATCCGTTGCATTTCTTCGTTCATCCGGGAGTAGGGAACCGTGATGAAAATGCTGCCACTGTTGCGAATCTCGTAGTTGTTTTTATCGTTTTGTGCGTTTTGGCGTAAGCCGACGACCTCATAACGAAAAACACGGCTACCGGCTGAGTTAACGCCGCCATTACCTGTTGCTGTTTGACCAAACATCTCTTAGTACCTCCTTTTCTAAATTTTGGATCCGAGGATTTTAGATTTCGGATTAAAATTAAACGACTACCTGTCCAAAATCTAAAATCTTCAGCCGTTAAGCGGGGTTAATGCTAACGATTTTTCCACCCTGGCGGTGAATCTGCTGCATTTTTTCAGATAACCGCTCGTAAGGGACGATGAAGACGTTGCTGCTGCGACGGAGTTTTGGATATCCTTGTCCCCGCAGGCTGGTTACTTCAATCCGATAGACGCGATCGCCTTTACCGACTGCATTGCCGAGCGCTCTTTGGGGAGCGACGTCAGCGGCGGCACGGAACGACCAGTTGGGGTTACTGCCGGAAGGGCCAACAATCGAGGATGCCCGATTTGTAGCTAATTCCCGCGCTAGACGAGACGCACTGCCTGCGGCTTGAGAGCGATCGCTATTGGCGTAACCGCGATACAACTGGAACATCCGGTTGAAGCCAACGGTTTTTTGTCCCGGTTGCGTCGCAAAACCGCGATAGTAAGGGACGATGCTGTCACCGAAATTGGTTTGATACTCAGCAGAGTCGATATAAGAATCGATTTCTGCGTCAAATCCCTTTTCGTGGTACAAGTCGAGGTGGAAGACTACCTCTGACTCGTCGTAAGGCGCACGCCCCAACAGGTGCTTGTAATTGAGTTCTATAAACCGAGTTTGGAAATTGTTGTAGAAAAACTTGGATTTGTATAGTTCCGACTTCGCAACATAACGCACGAATTCTCGCACGCTGATATTGCGATCGCGCAGTAGCGACTCTCCGCTAACGAGCCGTTCCGACTTCATTAAATAGTCGTTGCCCAAAACCTGACGGTAAACGGCATGAATCACCGTTTCGATTTCTGCTTTGGTGGCATTGGGACGTAATTCGATTCTAGGCGCATCACTGAAGGCTTCAGTACCTAGCCGTGAGGCGGCTGTTGTAATTGCCATTTTCTTCCTTCTCCCTACATGCAAGATTCTTAGTTGTTAGTTATTAGTTGTTAGTTGCTAGTTGTTAGTGTTCTACAGCCAAGTAACCAAGAACTAATAACTAACCACAGATACAACAAAGCCCGGAGAGATAAGCAGCTGAAGCACTTCCTTTTAAGCGTTTCACCTGCATACCTTTCCGGGCATGCCTTGAGAAATTAGCTCAGGGCGTTAATTGCGTAATCAAGGTAGGTGTTAGCTTCGTTAGCAGCTTGACCGCTCAGGCCATGGTTGGCCTTGATGTACTTGAGAGCTTCAACGTACCAGCTGGGAGACAACTCGAATGCACGGTTGATTTCATCCAAACCAGCAACGAGGTACTCATCCAGAGGACCGGTGCCACCAGCAACCAAGCTGTAGGTGATGATGCGGAGGTAGTGACCGATGTCGCGGGAGCACTTAGACTTACCGCGAGCGTCAGCAGCGTAGTTAGCGCCTTGGGTTTGGGTGGTGTAGGGGAACTTTTGATACACCGCATTAGCAGCACCGTCGATCAAGCTTTGAGCTTTGCTGGTCAAAGCACGAGCAGCTTCCAAGCTAGCAGCTGCGCGATCGAATCGACCATTGACAGCTTGCAGCTCGGTGTTGCTCAAGAAACGGCCTTGGGTATCAGCAGCAGCGATCGCTTCAGTAATTGGCGTTTTCATTCGTGATGTATCTCCCTTCTAATTTCAAGTTTTTTTTAGCAAGCAGTAATGGACTAGGCGACAGCGGCAGCAGCGCGATCGAAGTAGCCAGCGATTTCAGAAACTAAGGAGCTGCAGTCACCTTGGGTGATGCCAGCGGGGTCGTTAACGACCTTAACAGCAGCTTCCTTCATCTTTTGCACGCCAGCAGCTACGGAAGAACCAGGGGTACCTAAAGCTTGATAGGTTTCACGCAGACCATTGAGGCAGCGGTCATCCAGAACGCTGGAGTCACCAGCTAGAGCGGCGTAAGTGACATAGCGCAGGATGATTTCCATGTCGCGCAGGCAAGCTGCCATCCGACGGTTGGTGTAAGCATTACCACCAGGAGCGATCAACGAAGGCTGCTCTTCAAACAGAGCGCGAGCAGCATCGGTAACAATGCTGGAAGCATTGCTGGTAATGCGGTTAACAGCATCCAAGCGCTTGTTGCCATCTCTGACGATGCTGTTGAGGGCATCGAGCTGCTCGGTGCTCAGGAATTCACCTTTGGCATCTGCTTGAGAAACAACCTTGGCGAAGGCGTCTAACATGAACAAATTCTCCTGCTTACTTTTAGTTAAGTGTTGTTGTGATTAGAGCTTTGGTAAGCCAAGCTCATTCAGAATATTTGAATGAGGGTTGTATTGGTCAACGGCAGACATCCACCAAAACACATATCAAGACCCACCACTCTTGTCGTTCGTTACTCGGAAGAAGAGCAACTCAACCAAGATTACATGAATTATGAGAAAAATGGTTTCTTTTATGAGAAGCGGTCAGGCTTGATAAATCGTGCTTTGTTTAACTTTTGTCTGTTGTTAACCCCTACAGGTAACTTTTATACAACGCCATTCGGTCTTTATTCGTTACGATTCATTAAGTTTTTACTACTTGAGCAAAGAAGCCCGTTAAATCCAGTCTGAATAAGGGTTTAGACTGTCAACTACCCCAGGAATTACCCCATTTCTTACAGTAATTTTACTTAACACTCCTTAATAATTGTCGTTTCATACTTATTTAAGATTTGAGCAAAAGCAAGCTATATAAGGAATCTTAGACTTTCTGATAAGGATTTCTGTTGAGTCGATTTGTAAACTTTTTCAAAAATTAATTTTGCTGAAAGCCCATCAATGGCTTCTGAGTTACTGCTGAATTAGCAGAAAATGCCGGGGGTGGGGATAGTTCAACACCTGCAGTGCTACGCTCTTGGCGTTCACCACGCCAAGCTACGCCACAAAATATTTCCTTGGGTAGATGTTTACTTTTTCTCCATTTCCAGTTTTTCTCAATGGAATGGTGGAGTAAACAGGAGTTCGGAGTCGAGAAAAAGCCACAATGCACGCAGTAGGGACAAGGCATCCCTTACCCCTACAAACGTCCTGTATTCAAATCCTTGCGTGCTTACAAACCCTCAACCCACGAGTAATAATACTCACGAACAACCAGACTAGTTGAGAATTGCTGTCCCACAGCTCTACTTCAAGTCCCCAATGCCGTAGCGATGCGAGCCAGCACTACTTTTTCTCTTTCTTGGGTTAATGCCTGTTGCAAGGCATTCTGAGCCTCAATGGTGGCAATTTCTTGCAAGGAAACCACCGATGCATAACGAAGAGCCCAATCTTCTGCCTTCAGCACAGCCCAAGTCAGTTTATCTACAGCCTGCTGAGTTATCTGTGAGTGGTTAGCAGTAGCACCTATCTTGCCCAAACCCCTAGCCGCCACTCGTCGGACATTGCCTTGGCAGTGATTAGCAACTTCCACACCAACTACTTCAACCAATAGCTCAAGGCTTCTGGAGTCACCAATTTGAGCTAAGGCTTGAATGATATAAGCTTGGACTCCATGATCGCGAGAAACACGAAAAGCAGCGATTAATGGTTCTACCGAATCTGGCGCAAGTTGTACTAAAGCCTCAATCGCCTTAATTGGCACAGAGGGATGATGATGGCTCAAAGCCTCAATTAAAGGAGGAATTGCTGTGCTTTTTCCACTCTTCGCTAATTCCTGGATTACCACGATGACTTCAGTTGGAGTTACCGACTGATGGAATTGTTGAACTAATGCGGCTGTATCTAAATCGCTAGAAGTGTCAATGTTGTTAATCTTGAATGAATTCATACAAAACTCCAGGCAGTTAGTCAAAGCCACCTCTAAAACAGGTGGAATGATTGAGCTAGAAACTAAGATTCAAAAAAAAGATTGACTAGATGAACAGGCTTTACGCTGCCAATCTTAATCAATCTTGGGATCGTCTCAAAAATTTGCGTTAGAGCTGAATGAGCAAATCGTCAATTACACTCAACAGAGCTTGAGATTTTTCTTGCCTAGTGGCTTCGTCCAACTGGTCGCTATCCAAAACTGATTCTAAAATTCGCTTCAAATTCAGCAACTTCAAACTGTTAGCCAGTTTTGCTGCAACAATCGCCTGAGCCGCTTCTAAATGACCGATCGCACCTAGATCGAAAGCGGCTGCCCAGCGCAAATACAGATTATCATGATTCAGATTTTTCACAATGCGTTGAATGTACTGTGGCTCTTGGCTTAACAAATACATATACCGAGCAGCAGCACATTGAACCCGTTCGGACGAGTGTTGAAGAAACGGTTCAATCAGCGGGCGAGCGTCCCATACTTTAAACGTTCCTAGTGCTTCGATCAGCACTTCATAGGGTTGCTCGTTGCCGGATTGTAGAAGATTGAGCAATGGAGTAATTGCACGGGTATCGCCAATCGCAGCCAAGGCTTGAATCACAGCTTCTCGCAGGCGCAAATCTTCACAATCCAACACCTCTAGCAAGGCAGGCACAGCTTGAGGATTTCTCAGTTGGCCTAATGCTCGTGCCGCTTGACGGCGCAGGGGATACCCACCAGCAACGGTGCGATAGCGTTCATCGTTGAGTGCCTCACAAAGTGCTGCACAACCCGACTGGACTTGATGCTTTCCCAACCACCAGGCAGCGTAATAGCGGATTTGGTTATCATCTCCAGCTAGTGCTGCAATTGCCGTTTCAGGAGAAAGAATAGGTTCAGAAGAAGCAGCCGTAGTCATTCAATTTTAGATTCTAGATTTTGGATTATCTCCAACGATGTAGCGAAAAGCGCGCAAAGGATTTTGGATTGTTGATTCAAAATTGCGTTGCATTCAATTAGAAGCTGGAAATCCTCTAATTCGAGACACAATCCAAAATCTACAAGCCAAAATCCGAAATCAAAAGATGGTTAAGTTGCGGAAACTTGCACTATATTGACAATTTTTCCACCACTTTTATGAATCTCTTGATACTTCGCCGAGAGTTGGTCGTAGGTTACTGTATACACCCGGTTACTGCGGCGTACTGGCACTTTAGTACCCAGTCCACCCTGCACGACTTCAATTTGAAAGAGCCGATTGTCTCCTCGCATCGGCGAACTGAGTAACGTGGCTTCTCCAGCAGCTCGTGATGCGCCAAGACTTCTAGCTCCTGTGGGTGGCACAATCGTGTTGGATGAATTTCTAGAGACGTTCCAACGCAGTCGGGAATTCTTACCCCCATACTGAGCATTGTCGCTGTTTCCATCACCTCGATAGATGGTAAACATGCGATTAAAACCAACTGTTTTCATCCCTGGGATTGAATTAAATCCACGATGATAAGGCACAACATAATTGCCAAAAGCATTATCGTACTCTGGGCTGTAAAGGTACGATTCGATCTCAGCATCATAACCCTGATAGGCGTAGAGATCGACGTGGTAAGCAATCTCTGACTGGTCGTAGGGAGCGCGTCCCAGTAAATGCTTGTAATTTAACTCGATAAAACGACCTTGAGAGTTGTTGTAGAAAAAGCGCTCTTTATAAAAGTCAGATTTCGCTAAAATCTCAACAAACTGCCGCACGTTGACCTTACCATTTCGTAGCAACGATTCCGCGCTAGCAAACTGTTTGCCAACAAAGACCCCAATGCGACCAAACACTTGATTGTAGGCAGCATAGAAGACTTGTTGTAAATCGTCTTCTGTCCAATGGCGGCGAAGCTCAACTCGTTGAGTGCTATACTCGCTAATGCCGAAGCGCTCTTTGACTGAAATACTCATTGAAAAATGGCTCCATCTTATTAAGTTTTGATGTCAGAGGGTAGGAGTCATGGATTGGAAGTCATGATTGCCCGCCTTCCAATAAATTAGGGTCTAAGAGACAGGCGATCGCTAATCGAAATCAACAATTGCCTAGCTCTTAGACCCAAAACACTTACCCTAACTCAAGGCATTGATTGCATAGTTGAGATAGATGTTGGCTTCGCCAGCTACGTCACCGCTCAAGCCGTGATTGTCGCGAACGAATTCAAGGGCTGCGACATACCAGCTAGGAGACAAGCCGAGAGCGCTGTTGAATTCATTCAAGCCAGCAACAACGTATTCATCGAGGGGGCCCGTACCACCCACAACGCAGCAGTAGGAGATGGTACGCAAGTAATGGTCGATATCCCGTACACACTTGTTTTTGCCTTCTTGGGTAGAGGCATATTGCGGACCCTGCATTTGGGTGGTGTAGGGGAATTTTTGGTAAACGTGATTAGCGGCTGCCTGTGCCCATTTGTTGCCATTTTTAGCGAAGGCTTTAGCGGCTTCTAGCCCTGCTTTAGCACGATTGAAGCGACCAAAAACGGCTTGCATTTCGGTATTGCTGAGGTAAGAACCGCGCACATCAGCCGCAGAGATTGCTTCTGTTAAAGGGGTTTTCATGGTTATCTGATTCTCCTAATCTTGCCTTGATTTGTCGTAGTAAATGAGCCAAAAAATCCTGTAGAGCAGACGCCAACTTACGCAACAGCAGCAGCAGCGCGATCGAAGTAGCTAGCTAGCTCAGACATCAGATTGCTGCAATCGCCTTTGCTGATACCGTTGGGGTCATTTGCGATCGCGATCGCGGCATCCTTCATCTTTTGAATCCCGGAGGCGACGACATTGCCGGGAGTTCCCAACGCTTGGTAAGTTTCGCGCAAGCCGTTCAAGCAGCGATCGTCCATGACGCTGGCATCTCCAGCTAGCACGGAGTAGGTGACATAGCGCAGGATAAAGCCCAAGTCACGAATACAAGCGGCTTGATTGCGGTGGTGGAAGCAAGCACCACCAGGATTAAACACCTGAGAATTTTCAGCCACCAAGCCACGATAAGCATTGGCCACGATGCTAGAAGCGTTTCCGGTGAGCCGGTTAACCACATCTAAGCGCTTATTACTCTCAGCAACTACGGCTGAAAGACCGTTGATTTCATCTTCACTCAGGTAAGAACCTTTTCTGTCGGCTTGGTCAACGACTCTGGAAAAAGCGTCAAGCATTTTGTTAATTTCTCCTAAATTAATGACAGCAAGTTGTTAAAGCGACTCCAAGCCATGCGATCGACCTGGAAAAGTCCCGTGGCTAGCATCGATCTAGGCAGAGAACGCGTGGGACATTTCTATGCCAAAGATCGACTGCTGCCCAGAACCCCAAGGCAACGATTCGACATAAACGAGGAGCGATTATGAGAAAATCTCGCTCAATTATGAGAAGTGAGGAAATCCGATTAAGAGTGGCTCTGCATGACTTTTGATTGCCATGTGTGCCTTTCGGTTTCTTTTATACAATGCCCTTTTAGCGAGATTTATTAAGAAGTTTTAAGTTGCTTCACAATCCAAGGTATTTTTACCTAAACCCTGCCCACTAACACTTTTACAACAGAATGAGCTGAGGAAGGGTCATTTATCTTCAAGAAAGTTTATATAGTTTTGTAAAAGTCACTCATTTTTTTTGTAATCAAAATTACCTTCTATTCACTCCGACTTATAGCTTTAGGTCTAAGTATTTTAACTATGGGGTAGGGGGGGATATGCTCAATATTTCTTAAAACTTTGCTTAACATACAGCAACTCCGAGTTGTTTAACCTGGGTGAGCAACTCGCCGTCGAAGAACATCGAGCAGAGTAGAAAAGGTTTTTGGCAGGGGGGCAGTTACCTCGATCCACTCTCCAGAAACGGGATGCTGTAGGGAAAGTTTCCAGGCATGTAGGGCTTGCCCCGGTAGATTAACACCAAGCGATCGACCAGAACTGTATATCGGGTCACCGACAATTGGATGTCCGATATAGGCACTATGCACGCGAATCTGATGAGTGCGGCCTGTTTCGAGTTGGAAGTGAATTAGGGTGTAGTTGCCGAGTCGTTCTCGGACTTGCCAATGGGTAACAGCAGAGCGTCCCCCTTTTTCCACCGGCACAACAGCCATTTTTTTCCGGTCTACGGGATGACGTCCGATGGGTTGGTCGATGGTGCCACTATCGGTCGAAGGGGAACCGTAAACGACACCTAAGTATTGCCGTCGAGCAGTTTTGGCTTTGAGTTGGGCCTGCAAATGTTGATGAGCAAGGTCGGTTTTAGCGATCGCAATTGCTCCCGTTGTATCTTTGTCCAAGCGGTGGACGATGCCCGGACGTTGCACGCCACCAATCCCTGCCAAATCCGGACAATGGGCAAGGAGAGCATTGACAAGAGTGCCGCTTTCATGACCGGCTGCGGGATGGACGACTAGGTCAGCCGGTTTGTTGAGGATAATTAGGGAATCATCTTCGTAAAGAATATCCAGAGGGATGGCTTCCGGTTGCAAGTCCAAGGGTTTGGCTGCGGGGATAGTGAGGAAAATGCGATCGCCCGGTTGCACGGTTGCTTTTTTGGAGATGCAGACTTGACCGTTTACCTGCACTTGCCCTTGCTCGATCAGTTGTTGAATCCGCGATCGAGAGAAGTCGGCTAAGTGTTGGGAAAGATAGCGATCGATTCGCTCTCCCTTTTCTTCAACTTGTAAATTTATTTCTGTCACAATTGCTCTGGATCGATTCCCCGTTCTCTCAATAAATCTTGGAGGGCTTTTAGCTGAGTTTCAGCTTGTTCTGCTCGTTGTCGCTCCTGCTCTGCTCGTTGAGCCAGTTGAATGTAAGTGGCAAACCGTTCTCCATCAGGTCGATAAATCTCTAGTTCGTCTTCAGATAACTGGAACTGCACTCCCAGTCTAGGACTTACCCATCCAGCCATCTGGTCAATCACTTCCAATCGGGATTCACGACGCTGCCAACCTGTTAAGTCCAATAAATCGGGCTTATACAGATAGTATTCTTCCACACCGTAGCGATCGTAAAACTCGAATTTTCTAGCCATCTGAGAGGGACGGTTTCCAGGCGACCAAATTTCAAATACTACTTGTGGAGGAGTGTTATCTTCAAGCCATTGTTGATAAGAGCCTCGATACCCTTTTGGTCTGCCGAAAGCAACCATCACATCCGGAGCTTGGCGAAGGGTATTATTTCCTTCAACGGGATACCAAAGCAAGTCGCCTGCAACAAATACATTAGGGTCGTTGGCAAACAATAGTTCTAAGTTTTCTTTAATCCATACAATTAATTCAAACTGTTGAGTATTGTCTGCCATCGGCTGTCCGTCGCTGTCGGGGTAGATGATATCCTGCTGGGTGGATGATGGGAGTTGGGTAACCATTAGTGTAAAGCCAATTCAGGAGAATTGCTATTAATTCTAACGAATTAGTTCGGAGTTAGTTTGCTCGACTTACCATTATCTATATTTAGAGATTATCGCTTACTGAGTCAAAAAAACGTAATTTTATGCGGCAGGTTTCTGATGTTTAGCGAGAGCAACTATCAGTCATGTATGGACTTGATTCAAGATTGCGTAATGGCTTTCGCTCAATAATCTTAAATACAGGCGGATTACCAGGCTGTACGCGAACCACTATTTTACAAACAGTAAAACAATTATCCAAAAAACAATCAAAAGAAGATGGCTGAACGATATACTCAGAAATTCCGTCACCATCTACATCGGCAAAGCTTAACTGCCCATAATCAACAGCAACATCTGGGCTATCGAAAGCAACAGTTGGGTTAGAGCACTTAACAGGTACAATTTCGGTCAACCGACCAGAAGCACCTAAATAGTTTTCTTGAAAACAAATGTCGTACTTTTGTAGAGGGTTTTGTAGCGCTAGCCAATGATAGAAATAGATAACTCCGGTCAATGAAATGAGGCTGAGAGGAATGAGCCGTTTTTTTGAAAAATTCTGCTTTCTAAATATTGACATGGTAATTTCGCGATCGCGCCATTGGTACAATTCACTACCATCTTGCCGTCATTGCACCCATTGACCAGTATCTAAGACACCTTCTTGAACCTATAGCCTTCAGAGTTCCTGGTTCTTCAGTTCAGCAACGGCTATACTAACTAACCGCCGCCAGTAGCGAATAATGCGCCTCAAAATTGCTTGCTCTGGCGCGATCGCTAAATCATTTACATACTCATCCAACGCATCCAGCATACTGGCAATCCGAGCCAGAGCTGCCAGTTTCTCAACTGTCGTACTACTCGCTTGATAAGTCTGTACCTCCGCCCCAATATCTCCGCAGCGAGCGAGCGCGGTTAGCTCGTTCGGGTGGATAGACGTATCGCTTGCCACGAGTCCAGAGACAACATCCCCAGCCGCCGTCAGCTCGGAGAGCGTCTCATAGCGCAAGAACGTTGCTAATGCTTCAAACGAATCAGCAATTTCTTGACCGCCCGGATATTCAGTTAGGCCCGCATAGACTTTCTTATAGCTGGACAGATCGAAATCGTCTGCCTCAACAGCGTTAGTGTAGGACAACTGATAGAGCATGGCAGCAAAGCGAGTGAGGGGAGTTTGCTGCCGCTTGCGAACTAACCCCGTTAAACCCCGCACTAGACTCTCCGCTAATCGCTCCATGCCATCGCTGCTGTACTCGACCCGCAGGTTTGCGACTTCTCCTAATAGTACTTGCCGAGTCGTTGGTAGCAATTGCCAATCGAATTTGCTAATTGGTGCAAAACAATATGTGTTCAAATACCTGGAACCATGCAAGCGGTAGAGAAAGTGGAGCGGTGCCGCCTCTCGATGTAAATGCTGGTGTAACGCTCGCTGTACCCAAGCTCGTTGAAACGGGTTACGAGCGACATCTGCGGCAAGCATCAGTCCATCCAGTTCTGACGCCCGCAGATAAGTTTGGAGCAACACGCTAGTTCTCGGTACGGGCAAGACAAGCAATTCATCCCATAGCACCGGATGCCATTTTCCTCGAAACCGGCTCAGGAGTGAGGCAACCAACTCAACTAGGTAAAACGGAAGCCGTAACGCACCGAGAGCAACGAGTAGGTTAAAGGTGACGCTAACTGCCATACCCGCTCGGATTCCAGGAAACAAGCGACCTTTAAAGCTAATCGAGGGAGTGATAACGCTAGCGACGACAATACCAACTGCCACACCGATAATCCCGATGAAGAGAATACTGCCAAAGATACCGACTGATTTACGGTTGACTAAACCGAATGTTACACCGAGCAGCAGGCCGAATACGAGTCCGAAGACGATCGTGATATATGGGATGATCGCAGCAGCATTATAGGCATCCCTGAGCAGAGGATCGGAGGCCAGCCGATCTACAGTCAAAAACCCCAGAAAAAATGCGAAGCTGCTGGCTAAGACGAGGAGAAAGCTGGCAACCATACTGCCTGCGACGCCGAATGCCATGACACCGATCGCTAGCATCAGCGATACGCAAATGACTGCACAAGTGACCAATAATGTCAATACAGTAATCAAGCCAATATTCAGACCCACTGCCATGCTCACCACACCCGTCATGGGCAGTTGAGTACCGCGATTAAGACTCCAAAGTTTAGGATAGCGATCGTAGGAGGCAGAAAGCACGCGGGGTTTGTTAGGCAGAACCGCGATCGCTGTTACCCAAGCATTATGTCCCGTGAAGGTGTGTAGGAGTTTTCCTTGCTGAATGTCCCAGACTTTGAGGCTTTGGTCGGTAGATGCCGAAATGGCTTGCTTACCATCTGGCGCGATCGCCACACTCGTCACCCAGCCGCTATGACCGTTTAGGGTATGTAATGCCTGGGCTTGCTCGATATCCCAGACTTTTAAGGTTTTGTCAGCGGACGCCGAAACAACGTGCTTGCCATCTGGGGATATGGCTACACCCGTGACCCAATCTT
>DATNPC010000501.1:0-19838 GCA_036703375.1 Allocoleopsis sp. | reverse complement strand
GTCCCCTTACAGAAAGTCAGCTTTTCTATGCCAAGATGGACCCAGTGTATGTTGCCCAAGTGCATCATCAGTTGCTTAAGCTGTGTCGGCGAAGTAATCCCGATCCAGAAACAGAAGATATAACGACGTTGACTCGGCGCTATCGAGAAATAGAGCATCAATGGAGGCTATTAGATACAGAGATGACACACCTGCAAGAACGGTTAAAAAAAGCGATGCAGGTGCAGAATATCTCAGAAGTAAACTCGTTCGAGCTGACGAGTTACCAGCGAACGAATAGAAAAGTTGCGTTCAACCAGCTAGCAAAGATTGCACAGGCAAAGGGCATTGATTTAGATTTTTCGGTTCCCTTAACCCAAAAGCTTCAAAAAGAGCTGGGAACTCTGATGGAGCAACTCCCTGTTGAAGAAGAAGTAACGACTAGTTGGCGATTATCCGTCAAAGAGGAAGAGGATGAGGAACTACCATTTTAGAAATCTAATGGGATAGTTTTTGAGCCGTCAAATGCGATACAGTCTATAACCGATTCTGAAGGAAAAGGGTGCTATGTTTGCCGATCTGCTAGACCGTAAAAAAACCCACTTTGTCCTATGGCGTCCGGGAGACTGGGAATTGACTCCGGCTCTCTATATTGGTAACTTCAAATCGGATAGCCCAGACCCGTTTGAGAACTTTCGAGAAATTCCCCTGCACCAATCCGAGCAATTTCCCGAATTGTGGGAAATATCGGCTCAAGCATGCGATCTCAGGTCAGGAGAGGTTTATTTCTACTGGTTTAAGGTACGCGATACGAATCCTTATGACAGTACGTACCGCATCTTTTATTGCACTGACCCTATAGCTTGGACGGTTGACCGGCGCATCTCGGCACCAGCACCAGCCCAAACGGGAGGCGCAGTTCGGGAAAAACCGACCCCTGCTAGCGTTATCCTCTATGAAAACGGTGAGCTAATTCCCTGCGACCCAGAGGGGCAAACCGCGAACTGGGATGGGGATGTTCCTGTCGAGGAGCTACCTCAGAATACCCAACTGGTGATTTATGAATTGCCAACGCGCTGGACTCGCATCGGCGCTGAGGCAGAGAAGGTGATTGGCACGGGTACCTTCCGCGATGTGGTGGCGTTATTGAGGCGAGAGGAGGTTGCTCCGGATTTTCAGACGATTAATGCGTTGGACAAGGGTCGCGCTTATTTGGTTGAATTAGGCGTGAATGCTTTAGAATTACTGCCCCCTGCTGACAGCGATGACAATCCTTACTGGGGTTATGGAACGGCGAATTATTTTGCCGCCGATTTTGACTTGGGACGCCCAGATTCTCAAACAGCACCAACCGCTTCCACAGATTTAGTCGAGCTAATTAAGGCGTGTCATCAGCAGAAGATGCGCTTTTTTTATGATGCGGTGATGGCGTTTTCCCGAAATAATCCGTATACCAACGTTAATTTTCCGGATTTTTATATCAAATGGGACAGTGGCGACCCCGAACAAGACAACCGGGAAGGATTTGGGGGAGATTTATTTAAGTACAACTACTTTGTGGACGGCTATCATCCCATTACGGGAAAACGCGATCGCTTTGTTCCCGCCCGCGAGTACCTGAAAGCCCATATTGCCCATTGGTTAAGCTACTACCGGGTAGATGGTCTGCGGCTCGATAGTGTTAACAATATCAATAACTACGATTTCTTACAAGAATTGAAAGATTATGCGCGATCGCTTTGGCGAGGACGAGGGGGAACCGACGATCGATTCCTCGTGGTAGGTGAAGAACTGAGCGTTCCCCTAGCACTAGTCCAGCAAAAACGGCTAGATGGACTGTGGAACGAAAAATTTAAGCAAATCTTACGGCAGGTCATTTTAGGGAAGAATGCCTTTAATGAAACTAGCTTTGAACAGAGCGTTCGCCAACTCATTGACTGCCGCCTCTTAGGTTTTGAAGATGGTTCCCAGGCGATTAACTATATCACCTCTCATGATGTTGAGGGCATTGGCAACGAACGACTCTACAATTACCTGGAAAATAACGGAATTATCGATAAGGAAAAGTACATCAAACTGGCTTTTGTTTGCCTACTCACGGCTGTAGGAATTCCGATGATTTTAGCGGGAGAAGAATTCGCTGACCAGCACGATCTCTCGCCCGAAGAAGTTCAAGATAAACAAGTAGACCCTGTTAACTACGAACGCTTAAACGACCCTTGGCGAAAAGATATCTTTAACTATGTTGCGAGGCTAGTTCGATGGAGAACCACTGCCAAGGCGTTAACCATGAATGATACCCAATTTATTCACAGTGATTTTAGTGAAGGAAAGCGGGTTATCGTCTGGCAGCGCGGTAGTGGGGAGCAATTGGTCGTCGTTGTGGCAAACTTTTCCGACTACAGTACTCCCGATGCACAAGAGTATGTCGTACCCAATTGGCCTGACTTACCCGTTGATAAGCAATGGTGGGACGTGACGCAAGATGAAGCCGTTCCACGCGATCGAGTTGGCAAAGAACCGATTTCTGGTTGGGAAGCGAAGGTGTATGCGTTAGTGTAGAACACTAAATATGGGAAGCAAACTATCGCAGTACATCCCCATAACACCAGTCAAAATTGTTCTAGCTGTGGCAAGAAAGTGAAAAAATCCCTATCAACTAGAACTCATGTGTGTCCGCACTGTAGATTCATAGAAGATAGGGACGTAAATGCAGCTATCAATATCCTGCAACTAGCACTGTGTACCGTGGGGCACACGGGAACTTACGCTTGGGGAGATTTGCCTTCTTGGGCGATTGGAGCAATCCTGTCGTTTAACGGCGAGTCTGTGAACCAAGAATCCCACGAGCTTTAGCGGTGGGAGTGTCAAGTGAGGAAACATCGACTGTCTTGTATACGTCGAGTACTATGTTTAGCTACAACTTAGTATGTTCATCGCCAATGCTTGATGCCATAACATGACAGCACGCGAGGTTCACCCCATTGGGCGATCCACCTGTAGGAGGGTTAACGCGCATCAGTTGAGCGAAGCTAATGTAGCAACACGCATCACTATTTAGACATTTGTCCGAAGGAGTAGCGCATATGAAACCGGTAATCTTTACAACTACTGCGATCGCAACTACTACCCTACTCAGTAGCTTATTCTTTGTAGGTTCAGCTCAAGCCCAATCAAGAACCTGCATTGTGGATAATCGTGATAATGTAATCTGCGGACGACCCGCTACTCAACGGGAAATCGATCGCTATAACGGGAATAATAATTCCTCAAATCTCAGCAGAGGAGATATCGCTAGGGAAATCAACAGAATTTATTTTGAGGTACTCGGCCGTCGCATCGATCGAAGTGGCTTAGAAACCTACGTCAATCGCGTTGAAGATGGTTGGTCGTTCGATCGCGTTCGCAGCGATATCGCTAAGAGTCAAGAAGCCAAGAACGCCATTAACCAACTTTATCAGGACGTGTTGGGTCGCAACGCCGATTCGAGTGGGTTAAACACTTATACTAATAAGTTAGCCGAGGGATGGTCGCTCAACGATGTTCGTCGAGACCTTCAAAGGAGTGCTGAAGCTAGAAATAGACGTTAGATAGGAAAGCGATCGTGGTAGTTTTCGCTATCAAATTCAGTAGTTATGTATGAATTTATTAACTCATACATAACTACTGAATTCGAGATTATTCAGCTCAGTTTTGCAGCATTATTTCTCTAATTTGTTTTAGAACACGCATGATGTCATAAAGTTGATTACGGTGGGGGAGAACCAAGGAGAAAATATTGGATAAATCGTATTGTTCTACGTTAACTTGAGGCTGTACCTACTGCCACAGATCGAGTTTCGTGTAGCTTTGGTTTTAACCGCCAAGCAGTCAAGGTAGCACTCGCTCAGGTTACGATCAGATCGCATCGGAGAAGAAACTTGGTAGCTTGGGAAAGGTCAAAACAGATGCTACGTTTCCATCAACGCCATGCCAAACACCGTTCGCTTGACTGCTGCGCTATCTGTAGCTCTGCTAACACTGATTGCCGGATGTGCGGCTCAGTCTGATTCTTCTCAATCATCCACCCATCAGACGGAGAGCGCCAAAGAATCAGGAAATTCAGTCGCGCTGGCAAAAAAGCCAGAAATCCCCTCGATCGCATCTCCAAACAATCCCAACCCAGCCATCCAACAGCAAGTTGAGCAATACTTCAACGGGATAGCGGCTAAAGGATTTGCGAAAAAAAGCCAAGGGATGTGGATACAAGCGGGTAACACCCTGTTGGCCAATCACCAAGGTACAGTTCCCCTACCTGCCGCTTCTCTCACCAAAGTAGCAACGTCTCTAGCGGCACTCTCTACCTTTGGCCCCGACCATCAGTTTATTACCGCGATCGGGACAACAGGTGCGATTCAAAATGGCGTATTAAAAGGTGACTTGGTCGTGCAGGGAGGCGAAGACCCATTTTTTGTGTGGGAAGAGGCGTTCGCTCTCGGCAATCTCTTAAATCAGATGGGCATCCGACAGGTGACAGGTAATTTAATTGTCACCGACAAATTTTACATGAACTATGAATCTAATGCCCTCAAATCCGGTAATCTGCTCAAGCAAGGATTAAATGCTCGGATTTGGTCTCCCGCCGCACAAACCCAGTATCAGACATTGCCTCCTGGCACTCCTAAACCCCAAGTTGCTATTGCGGGTTCAGTGCAGTTAGCCTCCTCCACTCCCAGCAATGTCAAACCTCTGGTGCGCCACTACTCGTTCCCCCTGGCTGAACTGCTCAAAAAAATGAATCAGTACAGCAACAACAAGATGGCAGAAACGATCGCTAATTCCGTTGGTGGTGCGAAAGTCGTTGCTTACAAAGCGGCACAGCTAGCAGGAGTGCCTCAATCGGAAATTCTCTTGGTCAATGGTTCTGGTTTGAGTCCGCTCAACCGGATTTCGCCCCGTGCGGTTTGTGCGATGTTTCTGGCGCTTGAGCGCTATCTTCAGCCGCATAATATGACGGTGGGCGATTTGTTTGCGATCGTGGGGCAGGACGAGGGCATATTGAATCATCGCAAGATTCCTCCATTGGCTGTCGTAAAATCGGGAAGTTTGAATACTGTCAGTGCTTTGGCAGGAGCATTACCGACTCAGCGACAAGGTACGGTATGGTTTGCCACGATGAATGGAGGGAACAACTTGGAGGGATTTCGCACCCAGCAAGAAGCTCTCTTACAGGGCTTTGTTAGCCAGTGGGGTGCCGTTCAAACATTACCCGCCGAACTCACACCGAATCCTGCTAGGACTAACAAAACGTCTCGTAATGAAATCGTCAATTAGTCGTTTAATTGTGCAATGCGGTGTATAGTTTAGCAGCGGATGGAGGTGCGATCGTGAAAGCGCTTGTAACTGGAGCCAACGGATTTACAGGTTCTCACTTAGTCAAAGCTTTAGAACAGCGAGGAGATACGGTTGTTGGTTTAGTCCGCAAATCCAGTAATCTTACACGCTTATGCGATCGCAACGTGCAAATCGTCTACGGCGACATCACCGATCACGAGGCGCTGAAAACAGCCATGACTGGGGTAGACTGGGTGTTTCACACCGCCGCTTACGTCGAGCTAGGACTGGTGAATGCAGTAGAAATGGAGCGGGTGAATGTGGAAGGAACCCGTGCTGTCATGGAAGTGGCTCAATCAGTTGGCGTGTCAAAAGTGGTGTATTGCAGCACGATTGGCGTATTTGGCGATACTCAAGGTAAAGTCATTGACGAAACCTTCCAGCGGCAACAAACAGACTTTTCCTCTGCCTACGATCGCACGAAATACGACGCTCAACAAATTGTCGATCGCTTTGCCGCTCAAGGTTTACCCGTTGTCAGCCTTCTCCCTTCTGGCATTTTTGGTGCCGACGATCCTCATTTTGGCCCCGCCATGCAGCAATTTCTGAAAAGAAGGCTAAAGTTGTGGGCAGGCGGCGATCGCGTTACTGGTATTGTCCATGTGGATGATTTAGCTGAAGCGATGATTTTGGCCGCCCAAAAGGGTAAATCAGGAGAACACTACATCATTTCTGCCGGTGAACTGACAACCCGTGAAATGTTTAATCTGCTCAGTCAAGAAACGGGCATTCCCGTTCCGCGTGAAGCACCTAAACTCATAGTTAGATTGGTAGGAAATCTACTCGATCCGATCGGACGCCTACTCCAGTGGCAGCCGCCCCTTAGCCGAGAGCGCGTTCACTACATTTACGATCGCTGCGTGCGGGTGGATGCGACGAAAGCCCGTCAGGAACTCGGTTGGCATCCTCGATCGGTATCCGACACCCTGCGAGAGATTGTCCAAACAATGACACTTCAGTTCTAAACAAGGGTTAGGAAATAACGGAGAGCGGTAGAAATCGACTGAAAAAGCCTACCGCTCATCCGTTCATCTACTCAGGAACTCAGAGCTTTTGGAAGAAAACTTTAAAACCTGCTTGATATTACTGTTGCACTCTCAGACGAGATATTGAGCGTGAAAGCTTGACTCTAACAACATTGTCACTTTCAATATCGTCTCCACAGAAAGTAATACCAGCAGAGGCATCCAATCGGCGATCGCGTTCAGCTTCCTCAACTGGATGAATGAAGATTTCCCTAAATTCTTTACTACCGTTTTATGCTTTACCCTATCTACAGAGGAAACATCATTTTTCATTATTGCTAATTAATTTCTGAGGTCAAACGCTCATTTTCTCTAGTCTGAATGCTTCTGCAATAGGGCTATTATTTGCAATCAAGTCAATGCCTCATTAGTTCGTGATTTGTTGATGCTTAGTATCAACTATTACTCTTTTACTCTTTACCTCCCTGAGTTATTTTGCTGAAGCTGCGAAAAAGCTTGCTATCAGTATTTTCGCTTGATGTTCGAGATCGCGTTTAACTTATGTTCGAGTTATATATAACTTATTTACATTCTGTAATATGAGCTGAAAAGTGTAGTTGACAGCTTTGATGATTTAATGGAGGATTATGTAACTACTTGTGCTGGCGAAAAAGCTCAGGTTAGGAAGAACATCATGGCGAAAAAGATATGGCATCCGATCGCAAGAATGCTAAGATTTGAGCCAATTTAGGCATCAAATTAAGGCTTAAGCATTAGTAAAGAATCACCTGTACCTGAAAAATATGGGCTAAGGTCTTTACTATCATTTCGTGCAATCGCGAATTGCTCTAGCCAACCTGAACCTATTTTGGGTAATCTAGGTAGCGACAGGAATGGCAAACCTAACCAGAGATGAGCTTGGGCTATCTCTCCAGCATCGGTTACTATTGTATTGCTTAATACTACAGGTCTTGACATAAATATCTCCCCTAAAGGAGATAACAGTTGAGCATGTAGAATGATAGCCTCTTTAAGGCGATCGGCGACGAGTAGTACTTCTGTTCAATATGACCGATTCTAGCCCTATCCATCCGGAGTTTTTCTTAGCGAAACCAAATCGGATTGGTTGAGATGAATTGAGGTTCTACAGGTATCTATTTCCATAGGACGGTTAAGTATGACCAGGGGAGTTTTTTACTGCTACGAAGTTCCAATAGCTAACTTAGCTAAGATTGAGTGGCTTGTAGAAAAACCAATTCGGGACTGGGAACTAGAGGCAGACGTGGGCAGACCGGTGTGGATGGTGAAATACGATGCCAATCACCCGAGTATGCAAAAAATTAATCGATTGGATACTTGTAAAGTATGCCAATTTGGAGGCGTAGTTTTCGATGATGATATCGAAGATAACGCTGAAGATGAATGCCAAGAGACTACACTGGTGTGGTGTGCGTCTACTCAAAAAAGTGACTTAACTTCCGTTTTTGTTACCCCCCACAATGGCTGGAGCAAAATTCGCGAACGCACGCTTTCCCTGATGGGATTCTTCCAGAAGATGGTGCGCGATAAATTGCCTCTCTACTGTCAAACCTCACAAGAGCTGAGAACGTTGACTAGCCAATGGTCGATGAGTGAGATTCAGCGTTAAGTTAACCATTAAGGATTTGGATTTCATCGAGTTGAGAAATCACGACATCTGCGGCTTCTAGATGCGCTGCTGCTGGTGTTCCCCAACAAATACCAATGCAACCCGCCGCACCGGCACGTCGTGCCATTTCAATATCGCCTACAGAATCACCAACCATTAAGGTGGACGCTGGTTCGACGCCCAACCTTTGGCAAGCTTGGAGCAATAACACCGGGTCGGGTTTACTAGGCCCATCGTCTACGCCTTGCTGCAACAGGATGTAAGGTTCGAGTTGATGACGCTTAACGAACGCTTCTACCCGAGACGTTGTTGCAGCGGAAAGGATTCCCAGTTTTAGTCCCGCCTCGGAGAGGAATTTGAGGACTTCCAGGCAACCAGCAAATAAAGGTGAAGTATTCGCTGCGTCTTGAAGATAACGGTCAGCTTCTGCAAAGGCATTCTGTGCGATCGCTAATGACTCTAACCAACCTCGACCCGTCTCGGCAATATAGGCAGCTGCCGCTATTTCATTTTCACGACGGCTACCGACTGCCATCAACCCTGTGGGATCGAGAGTATCGCCATTGATGCCAAACGCCATGAGGAGGGGTTCGCCGATTCCAGGAATTTGAGCGTCGATGAGGCGAGCTCGCTTTTGTCCCAGCTCTCTCAAAAAAACTTGCGAATCCTCTAGCGTACCGTCTTTATCAAAGACAATTGCCTGAATATGAGGAAATGTAACCTCCCGACAGCGAATTGTAACCAAGGGTGAGTACTCCTGTAGGAAAAACTAGAGTTGTGCTATTTGGCTTGAGAAACAGGATGGTTATTCCTATTTCCAGCCATAAAAAAAGAGGGGCAATCCCTCTTGCAGAAGAATAACAGGAGAGCATGCCAGACACACTCCCCACTAACGCAGTTATTACTCTTCAGCTGCAGCGATGAACTCTTCTTCTACTTCTACTTCTACTTCAACCTCTGGCTCTGGCGCTGCTACTTCAGCATCAACAGGAGTACCTTGTTGCTGTGCGAGCATCTTCTCCCGGTATTTCTGAGCCATTTCTTCGGCCATGTCATAGACGCGATCGCGATTATTGATCATATCCCCAGGTTCGGGTTCTAACTGTTTGGTAGACAGAGAAATCCGACCTCGTTCAGCATCCAAGTCAATGATCATGACTTTCACTTCATCATTAACATTGAAGACGCTGTGGGGTGTATCAATGTGATCGTGAGAAATCTCAGAAATGTGCAGCAGACCGCTGACGCCACCAATATCAATAAAGGCACCGTATGGCTTGATTCCGCGTACAGAACCGATGACGACCTCGCCAACCTCCAAGCGGTTCATCTTGCGCTCAACTAGCGCACGACGATGCGAGAGAACCAAACGGTTACGGTCTTCGTCTACCTCTAGGAATTTCAGCGGCAGTTCTTCTCCCACCAAATCTTCCTTCGGTTTGCGCGTGCTGATGTGAGAACCGGGAATAAAGCCGCGTAGTCCCTCAATACGTACCAAGGCACCACCGCGATTCGTGGCAAAGACGAGGGAGCGCACCGTTGCATCTTCCGCTTGTAGTTGCCGCACCCGTTCCCAAGCTCGCATGTACTCAATGCGACGGATGGAAAGGGTTAATTGCCCGTCTTCATTCTCGTCAGTCAGAATGAAAAATTCCCGCGTTTCGTTTGACTGTAATACTTCATCCGGGCTGTCAACCCGGTTAATTGACATTTCCTGAATGGGAATGTATGCAGCAGTCTTAGCACCAATGTCAATCAGAGCTCCTCTAGGCTCCAGGCTGAATACGGTACCAGCAACGACATCGCCAGGGCTAAAGTGATAATCGTATTGATCGAGAAGAGCGGCAAAATCGTCGTGAGTGAATCCAATTTCTGTAGCAGTTGTTTTCTGACTGAGCATGTGCGTTGCGTTTCCTAGTTTTATCTCCGTAATGACTATGCCTCCTGTCGATGTACACGCACGTCCAGATTGTGCTTCCTACACCTACATCGCTTTGTCTAAACCCTATCAACCCTATTTTAAAAGATTTCATAAAGTCCAGACATGTTATTATAACCCAAGCCGCATACTTGAGTGGCAAACCTGACTGCGCGATCGGCAGCGGTAAATATAAAAATTATTTCCTCTCCGACTATCTATTACTCATACTATCGTTCAGTTCTACAAGGCTATCCTTAACTCCTACCCGACGCTCATATGGCGAGTAGAAGCCTAACAAAGAGGTTAGGTCTTAGGCAAACACAACGCATTCACTTACGCCTCTTAGCTCTTACGCCTCTTAACACTAAAGCTGGTTTGTCATAGAAAGAACACACCTTTAGGAGAATTGTGCAACCCGCTCTTTAGGAATGGGTCATGACAGATGCTGGTGTTTCCCGTTCGTCTGCTTCTGAAGCCATCGTGGGTGAGGCTTGAGATGCCTCAATTAACTCAGCATTACTTTTGAGACGATCTAACGTATCCACAAAATCGCGGATGCCTTTAAACTGGCGATAGACAGAGGCAAATCGCACGTAGGCTACTTCGCTCTCATCCCGCAGATATCGCAATACTAATTCGCCAATTTCGTTACTATTGACTTCTCGTCCAGTTCGCTGCTGGAATTCTGCTTCAATCTCATCCACCAAGACTTCCAAGCGTCTTTGGGAAATGCCCGTTTTTTCGCAGGCACGCACAATTCCACGTAATAATTTAGAGCGATCGAAGGATTCTCGCTTGCCATCCCGTTTAATCACGGTGACGGGAACAAATTCGATGCGTTCGTAAGTGGTAAAGCGATGTTTGCATCGCAGACACTCCCGACGCCGTCGAACGCTTTGTCCAGCTTCTGTTGAGCGGGATTCAAGAACTCGGCTGTCGGTATGCTGACAATAAGGGCATTGCATAAGGAAAAGTCCTTTCCTGCTAGGGGGACTCGACGGCAGCTTTCTCTTCAAAAAAGCTCTGACTGGGATATTATAAGTAAATGCGAAAAACTGAGCCGATTATTGTCTATCCAAGTTGCAGGCGCTACACAAGCAGATAGACGTTGGCGGCTCAGGGTATCGATCGAGCTATCTAAGTTATGGCAAGCATGCCACTAGGCTCCGCGATTGGGCGGAGCTGACAGCTATCAACTATTTCTTTTCAATTCGAGGCGGCTCTCGAAACGCGATCGCAAAGAACAGGACACCGATCGCACAGATCAGAATAAAGATATAGGCAACGCTTTCCATGTCAATAAATCCTGACTATCTCTTTAATTAACAGTCTACCAAGGTAAGTACCGGTCAAAAGTAAAAAGGCAAAAGAAAGAGAGTGTTTACTTTTGCCTTTTACCATTTACAAAATTGCCTTTTTAGACAGTTTCCCGTCTCCGGGTTGTCTTATCACCCACTTTCTGGAAGAGTCCCCACTCGACTTGCTCTTCGAGGTCTGCTTCAACTCCAGCAAACACATCGCGGAACAGAGTCCGAGAGCCATGCCAGATGTGACCGAAGAAGAACAGTAGCGCGAACACGGCATGACCGAAGGTAAACCAACCCCGTGGACTGGTTCGGAACACACCGTCAGAGTTCAAGGTTTCAGTATCAAACTCGAAGGGTTCGCCGAGTTGAGCCTTACGAGCATACTTTTTCACCAGCGCTGGGTCCTTAATGGTTTGACCGCCCAGCTCTCCACCGTAGAAGGTAGCGGTTACACCAGCTTGCTCGAAGCTATATTTGGATTCAGCCCGCCGGAATGGAATATCCGCACGAACTACACCATTCGCATCGGTTAAAACGACCGGGAAGGTTTCAAAGAAGTTGGGGAGACGACGAACCGTTAGCTCCCGACCTTCAGCGTCCTTAAACACGGGGTGACCCAACCACGTTTGAGCAATACCATCGCCCTTGTCCATGGCACCCGTGCGGAACAAACCGCCTTTTGCCGGAGAGTTGCCGACATAGTCATAGAAGGCTAACTTCTCGGGAATGGTTGAATAAGCCTCTGACAAGCTCGCTCCAGAAGCTACCTCAGCTTGCACGCGACGAGCAATTTCCTGTTTGAAATAGCCCTGATCCCACTGATAGCGAGTTGGTCCAAACAGTTCAATTGGTGTTGCTGCACTGCCGTACCACATCGTACCGGCCACAACAAAAGCGGCAAAGAACACAGCGGCAATACTGCTAGAAAGAACCGTTTCAATGTTCCCCATCCGCAGAGCCTTGTACAGCCGTTCTGGAGGCCGAACCGTTAAGTGGAATAGACCTGCAATAATGCCGACAATACCCGCCGCAATGTGGTGAGCAACGATACCGCCTGGATTGAAGGGGTTAAATCCTTCTGGTCCCCAGGCAGGAGCTACCGGTTGAACGTGGCCGGTGAGTCCATAGGGGTCAGACACCCACATCCCAGGTCCAAACAGCCCGGTGAGGTGGAACGCACCAAAACCGAAGCAGAGAAGTCCAGACAAGAATAAGTGAATGCCAAACATTTTTGGCAAATCGAGAGCCGGTTCGCCAGTGCGAGGGTCTCTAAACAGTTCTAGATCCCAGTAAACCCAATGCCATACGGCAGCTAGGAACAGCAGACCAGACAGGACGATGTGAGCAGCAGCGACCCCTTCAAATGACCAGATGCCGGGATCGGTCGCGGTTTCGCCGGTAATGCTCCATCCACCCCAAGACTGGGTGACGCCTAAACGAGCCATGAAGGGCAGGACAAACATGCCCTGACGCCACATGGGGTTTAACACGGGATCGCTTGGATCGAAAATTGCCAATTCATAAAGGGCCATTGAACCAGCCCAGCCTGCCACGAGGGCAGTATGCATTAGGTGTACAGCAATCAGACGACCTGGATCGTTCAGGACGACTGTGTGTACTCGGTACCAGGGTAGTCCCATCGACTACGCTCCTCCTCTTCAATAGAGTTTCTACTGCGACGCTTCTTTATCGGAAGATGTTAGAAGTTTGACGTTACCAACTTAAAATTCGCAAATGAACTTCAAGCCAGACAACGTAAATTTTCGGACAAAATGTCCATGAAACTGAAGATTGTTTAAAGAAGTGTAACTATTGTTAGGGTCGATTGCAAGCAAATTTGGTAATTCTGATCCCAAAGCGAGGATCGCTTAACCAAATTTCATTAAGTTCTGTAACAATAGCTGTCCACTATGCCTCAGATGGAGTATCGAATAAAGTCTGTGCGTTAGCTAATCGCTCTAAAGCTTGGTCGGCGTCGATCAAACGTTTCAAGACGACTTGACCAATAGTTTGGGCATACTCAGGTGAAGCCTTGGGCGTAGGTTTCACTTCTACCATGAGAACAGCATCTTCAACTCGATAGAGCCACAGTTTTTCCCCTTGCTCCAAGATACAAAGGTTCATGGGCTGAATTTCAGGTTCGCGTCGCCAAACGTTGATGTCCCACAGACCACCAAACTCCCAAACCCGTCCGACAACCCATCCATCAGAGAGAAAAAAGTACTTCACAAACCTGTAGTGTCCAACAGTATTTGTTCGGCATTATGGCTTTTTTGAGCGGTAGTTCGGTAGCTTTATTAAGTTTTTTTAAGAGAACAGGAGTTTGAGCCAATTTCTGCGTTCGTTCCTAAAATTTTGGCGCACCAGATTTAATTCAAAAAAATGGCTGTTCTTGGTTCTTACCCGCTCTAGTACTCCAACCGAAGCTAAAATTAAGCTTGAGTCCTTGCTGCTCAAACGCTTACCATGACCACGCTTTCGTCAGTAGAATTTCAAGACACCTTTGATGTCATTGTTGTCGGGGCCGGACATGCCGGTTGTGAGGCAGCTCTTGCCGCAGCACGGCTAGGGTGTCGCACGCTGCTGTTGACCCTCAATCTTGACAAAATTGCTTGGCAACCCTGTAATCCAGCGGTAGGCGCACCGGCAAAATCCCAGCTGACGCATGAAGTAGACGCACTCGGTGGGGAAATCGGAAAAATGGCCGATCGCACTTACCTGCAAAAGCGAGTGCTGAATATGTCAAGAGGTCCAGCCGTGTGGGCGTTGCGAGCGCAGACGGATAAGCGGGAATACTCGGCGGTCATGAAGGGGATCGTCGAAAATCAGGAAAACTTGACAATCCGCGAAGCCATGGTTACGGATTTGGTGCTGGGCGCGAACGATGAGGTGATAGGCGTTCAGACGTATTTCGGCGTCGCATTCCAAGCACCCGCCGTCGTACTGACAACGGGAACGTTCCTCGGCGGGCGGATTTGGGTGGGAAACAAGTCCATGGCAGCAGGCCGCGCTGGAGAATTTGCGGCTGAAGGACTGACGGACACCCTGAATCGATTTGGCTTTGAAACGGGACGGCTCAAGACTGGAACGCCAGCACGGGTGGATAAGCGATCGGTAGACTATAGCCAGCTGGAACCCCAACCGGGTGATGAAGAGGTACGCTGGTTCAGTTTCGATCCCGACGTGTGGGTAGAACGGGAACAGATGAATTGCTATCTCACCCGCACGACAGCCGAGACGCATCGACTGATTCGGGAGAACCTGCACTTGTCACCCGTGTATGGTGGCTGGGTGGATGCTAAAGGGCCGCGTTATTGTCCCAGCATTGAAGACAAGATTGTGCGCTTTGCTGATAAGGAAAGCCACCAGATTTTTATTGAACCGGAAGGACGGGATATTCCAGAACTGTATATTCAGGGATTCTCAACGGGGTTGCCAGAAACATTGCAGATCCAAATGCTGCGATCGCTTCCTGGATTGGAAAATTGTGTCATGCTGCGTCCGGCTTATGCCGTGGAGTACGACTACATCCCGGCAACGCAGTGCTACCCCACGCTGATGACGAAGAAGATCGAGGGACTGTTCTGTGCGGGGCAAATTAATGGCACTACCGGCTACGAAGAAGCCGCCGCACAAGGCCTAGTTGCTGGAATTAATGCCACGAGATATGTTCGGCACCAAGAAATGCTTGTGTTTCCCCGCGAGGAAAGCTATATCGGCACATTGATCGACGATCTGTGTACGAAAGACCTGCGAGAGCCGTACCGGATGCTAACGAGCCGTTCTGAGTATAGGCTGCTGCTGCGATCGGATAATGCGGATCGGCGTCTCACACCACTTGGTCGAGAGATAGGTCTAATCGATGGCCGACGTTGGGAGCTTTACACGCAAAAGCAAGCCAACATTGCCGCCGAAAAAGCGCGACTGCAAGAAACCCGAGTCAAGGAACATGATGAACTCGGAAAAGCGATCGCGTCTGACACTCAGCAAAAAATCAAAGGCTCGATAACCCTTGCTGACTTACTGCGGCGTCCCGGCTTCCACTACGTCGATCTCAATCGCTATGGTCTGAGTAATCTCAACCTCAACCAAGCGGAACGAGAAGGGGTAGAAATTGATATCAAGTATTCCGGTTATCTCCAGCGCCAGCAAAACCAAATTGATGCGATTGTTCGCCAAGCACACCGCCAGCTTCCGTCCGATTTGGATTACTCGTCAATCGATACCCTTTCCAAAGAGTCTCGCGAGAAGCTGACACAGGTCAAACCCCTAACGATTGGTCAGGCGTCTCGCATTGGTGGCGTCAATCCCGCTGATATCAATGCTCTGCTAGTTTATCTGGAATTGCGGAGTCGCGATCGCACAGCTAGCAACGTGCAGCCCGATACAGCTGTGAAATCTGGAGTTGTCGCGTAAATGCGATCGCTGATTCTGGGTTCAAACAGTGCAGCGAAGGAGGTGATTAGCAATGGAGAGCCCTTGTGTGGCTGATGACTTCTCTACTTTGTACGAGTCAGATTTTTACGCCTGGACTCAGCAGCAAGCAAAACTTCTACAAGAGCAGAAGTGGAGCTATCTGGATGTTCCAAATTTAGTTGAGGAGATTGAGTCTTTGGGGCGGCAGGAGCGGAGAGAGCTAAGAAACCGCTTAGGAATTCTATTAGGGCATTTACTGAAATGGCAGCTTCAACCCTTAAATCGTTCAAAGAGCTGGCTTGCAACGATCCGAGAGCAACGCAAGCAAGTTTTAGACCTGGTTGATGAGAGTCCGAGCTTACAATCTTATTTGCCTGAAGCCCTAGTTAAGGGATATGAGAGTGGCTTGAACCTAGCTGTCCGCGAAACCTCCTTAAACTACAGCGCTTTTCCCAATGATTGTCCTTACTCTCTAGAGCAAGTACTAGATGCAGCGTTTTTCCCAGGAGAAGCGCAGGAATTTGACGAATGGCAGTAGCAGGATTTTGCTTTTCCTCTAGAGCGCCTTAGCCTTATGAATCATCGGCTTTTAGTCGCGTTTAGCGATAAAATTTGCAGTGTCATAGGTGTAACTAAAGGCAGTACTCTCAACGTAAGCTTTGGGGAAAACAGGTCAGTCAGGGCACAGCATCAACTGACTAATTTTGAGACTTTTGTCTCATAATCAGTAATTTCGCTGCTAATCTAAGCGAAAAGCCATGCCTTAGAGCATCTAAAGTTATTTTGTAGCCACGAGAGTGAGCAAGCCATGTCCCAGGACGCCAGCACTAATCGAAGGGTAATAGAGCCGTTGACCGCTCCCCCTCCCATTCAACCTTGGTCGGCAGAGTCTGAAGCCGATAAGTTAATGGATGAATTGTTTTCAGACCTCGACCGGATGTTGGAGGGTAGTAATAAGTTACCAACAGAACCGGTGAAGCCCGAATATATCTCCTTACAGTCGATTCTGCTGCCACAGGTCGCTCCACCGGCAGCGAACCCACTAGACGAACTGCAAGAACTGCCCGATTCTGAACCCAGCAACGCTTCACTGGTCGAGCAGTCACAAACACCGGCGACAGACGTCGTTCATGCCACTAGCGCGCCGCCCAAGCCAAGAGGCTGGTGGTTTGAAAAGTACTTGTTGGTTGCTGGCGTGGTGTCTGTTGTTATCGCAGGCATCCTGGCACTGACCCTGAGAGAAAAGCTGACGTGGCCCTGGTTACCCAATCAGGAGGCTTCCCCATCTCCCGAAATCAGTCAGCTTTCCGAGTCTGATACTCAGTTTGTAGCCTACGCCTTGCGATCGCTAGACGTAATCGATAAAAAAACCAAGAAGCAATCTGCCACTCTACCTGGCACACCCAGCAACACGACCCTGCCACCCGTGGCGCTCAATCGATCCCCTGTCCCCAATCAGGCACCGACAGTCCTCGAACGAGTGTATATTCCGGTTCCCATGCCCCAGGCATCCTCGGCTCCATCCGCTTCCTCACAGCCAGCAAGACCTGCGGCACCCTTACCAACAGCAAGATTTTCTTTCCCATCTCCCTTACCCACTGTTCGATTTTCTCTGCCATCTCCCTTACCAACGATTAAACTTCCTGCCCCATTGACCTCACGAGCGGCTAAACCTTCGACATCATCCTCCTCACAGGCAGCTAAGCGTTCGGCACCTAGCCCTTCACCCGCAGCTAGACGTTCAGCACCTTCTCCCTCCACTGCCGCTAAACGCCCTGCATCAACGCCCTCTCCCACAGTCAGACGCCTAACACCTCCCTCTTCCCAAGCGGTCGCTCCAGCTGCGATCCCGAATGTACCAGCTGTACCCTCGCGTTCAGGTAGTCCGAACTCGCCCGTCGCGCAAGCCCCGGCACCCACCACTGGATACACCCTTGTGGGATTACTAGAATCAGGCGAGAACTCTGCTGCTTTGTTTGATGTTGAGGGAGTTACTCAACGCTTCAAGATTGGCGAAGCGATTGGCGCTAGTGGCTGGACGTTAGTATCCGTGGCTAATCAAGAGGCCGTGGTTCGGCGTAATGGTGAAGTTCGCTCGGTTTACGTTGGTCAAAAGTTTTAACAAATTCGCGGAATTCCCCATTCCTCTACAGGGTGGGGATGGATAGCGAGTCAAAGTAGTGGACTCGATGTCCGCTATTTTGACAATTTACCAGCAGATTGCTCTTGAATGTATCGTCACCCCATCAGGTTATAGCCGGAACAATACCAATGCATATCGTGTTACAAAGGATTTCATACCCAGCGATCGCGCGGCATTAATCAGAGCAACTCTCCCAAATTGCAGTTGGTTCTGAACTAGCGCAACAGCTCGATCGACTGCTAGGTGGCATCTGCCTCAAGAAGATGTCCATCGAAGTGAAACAAAATTATGAGTTGTTTTTCTGGACGACAGTGTCGTCGTCTCATCTGGGCCGCTGGCAGTCTTTCCCTCTATCTACTGAGTAGTACCTCACTGGCACGCTCTCAAATTACACCCGATGGAACGTTGCCAAATAATACAGTCGTCATCCCCAACGGCAACACCAGCTTAATCGAGCAAGGAACAAGAGTCGGGAACAATCTCTTCCACAGCTTTCTGGAGTTTTCTATCCCCACGGGCCAAGAAGCTTTTTTTAATAACGCTCTAGATATTGAGAACATCTTGACGCGAGTCACGGGGGGGAATCGCTCCAATATTGATGGCACCCTGCGCGCGAACGGAACGGCAAACTTGTTTTTGCTCAATCCCAATGGGATTAGTTTTGGTCCGAATGCTCAGCTCAATCTGGGGGGCTCGTTTCTGGGCAGTACAGCCAATAGCATCAAGTTTTCAGATGGGAGCGAGTTTAGCGCGACCAATCCCCAAGCCCCACCCCTGCTAACGATTAATGTCCCAATGGGCTTGCAATTTGGCTCAAATCCCGGCACGATTGTCAATCAATCTCAAGCGAACAGTCGTACTGGTCTTCAGGTCTTACCCGGTCAAACCCTAGCATTAGTGGGTGGTAATGTGAGCCTGGAGGGGGGAAGTCTCACAGCCTCCCAAGGACGGATCGAACTCGGCAGTGTCACCGATTCGGGTTTGGTCAGTTTAACTCCTAGCGCCACCGGTTGGGCGTTGGGATATGACGGTATTCAACAGTTTGGCACGATCGCTCTATCGAATACAGCAGCCGTCAATGCCAGTGGGTTGGGAGGCGGCACAATTCGGGTGCGGGGAGGGCAAGTTAACCTCACTGACAATTCGAGGATTGTTGCCGAGACATTCGGTAATTTTAATGGTGGGGGGATCGACATCCAAAGCGATCGCTTCAGCTTGCAAGGCGGAGCTTTTGTCTCTACATCCACGTTTGGTTCCGGTACTGGGGGCAATCTCACCCTGCATGCCAATGTTGCGGAACTCACCGGAACAACTCCTTTGGTCACATCTCTACAGCTATTGACCGGAACGTTTAACCCGCTCAACCTGAGTAGTGGATTGTATAGCTTGAGTGGCGGCAGTGGAAAAGCTGGGGATATTGCGATCGAGGCAGCTCAGTTGAAGATGCAAAATGGGGCAAACATTTTATCCCCTGCCCTACTCAACGGTGATGGAGGAAATTTAAGCCTAAACGTGACGGAGTCAGCCGAACTGAGCGATGGTTCTCTCCTATTTACGGGGACTGCTGGGGGTGGAAATGCTGGGAATATTGCGATCGCGGCTAAGGCGTTGCGAGTATTAAACGGTACCTCGATCAGTAGCACTCCGGGACCGACCAGTACAGGGACTGGGGGGAATCTGACGGTAACGGCCGACTCGATCGAACTGAGAGGCACTCCAGCCGGAGCAGTGGTTCCGGGGGGTCTGTTCACAACAACACTGGGGGCTGGCAAAGCCGGTGACTTAACCGTTACGACAACAGGCCAGCTCGTGGTTGCCGATGGCGCTCAAATCTCGACTTCTACATCGGGTGCGGGAGCCGGAGGCGAGCTGACAGTAACCGCTGATTCTATCGAACTCAATGACAAATCCGCTGATGGACGGTTTTTAGGGGGATTGCTGGCATCTACATCGCTACTGACTGTGCCAGGAAAGCCCGGTGAGGCTCCGGCTGGTAACTTAACCGTTACCACAAGACAGTTGCGCGTTCTCAATGGCGCACAAATTTCAGCGGCAACAGGTGGCAAGGGGACAGCAGGAACTCTCA
>DATNPC010000500.1:0-6272 GCA_036703375.1 Allocoleopsis sp. | reverse complement strand
GGTTGTACCTGCACTTGAGTCGAATAAGTGTCGGGTGTTTCAATCGAACAACCCAGAAGATAGAGCAGTCCAAGGCACAGTAGTAATAAAAAGAGGAGTTTGAGCACAGTTATCCCTTGAGAGATTTCTCGAATAAATCGCCCAGTCGTTGCAAAGCTGGCGAGACGTCATCGGGTGCCATGCGAACATCGAGAATGCTGAACTTGTCGCTCTCCCGTGCGAGTTGTAATGCCTGACGGAATGCCGCACTCGTGTCTACTCTAAAGCCGCGTCCCCCGAGGACATCAGCCAACTGGGCATAGTCGCAGCTGGGGATATTGACGAAGTCGGCGGTTTGATGCCCCATCATGCGGAGCGTGGTGAATACACCGTTGTTGATGACGATGACAATGGGGTTCAACCCTAACCGTTTGGCTGTTAGCAACTCCAGGCCGGTCATTTGAAAGGCTCCATCACCCACTAATGCGATCGCGCGGCGGAACGGATCGGCTAACTGCGCTCCAATCACACCGGGAACCGCAAACCCCATGCTGGCGTAGTAAGCGGGACTGAGAAACGACGTTCCTTCCTGCATCCGAATATCATCTGCCGCAAACAGCACATCTCCCACATCCGTCACCAGCAGCGTGTGGCTGTCCAGGAACTGGTTGAGATCGTAGAGCAATCCGCTCATGGAAATCTTGCCTGGAGCTGGGGCGACGCGCAGTTGCAGGGTTGTGATGTTAGAGGGGTCATGATGAGGTAGATCCGTACTACTACACAACGCATGGATGAAATCCTCAAACCGCACGTTGGCATATTCGTGATGCTTGATCGCAATACATTCCGACGTGGCGGAGATCGTGCGCGCTGGATCGAGATGAGCGGTAAACATACCGAGGTTAATATCGGTCATGAATGCACCGAGCATCAACAAGCAGTCCGATGTTTCAACGACATGGCGCACATCAGGATGACCCGCCTCACCGTTGTAAATGCCCAGATACTGAGGATGCCCTTCAGGAAAAACTGACTTGCCTAACATCGTCGAGCAAACCGGGACGCCTAATTTTTCCGCCAGCGCCACGAGTTTTTCCTGCAACCCGAAGCGGTGAATCTCCACACCCGCGACAATAATGGGCGATGTTGCTCGATTGAGCCATTCCAGTGTCTCCGCGATCGCTTCTGCTAACGTGTCTGCGTCCGTACACTTCACGGGTAACGGGCAATACTGGGCCTTTTCAATCTCGGCATAGACCATGTCGCGAGGGACTTCCAAATAAACAGGACGCTTGAATGTGGTCGCATAGTCCAAAGCCCGATGAATTTCTGCATCGGCGGTGACTGGGTTATCGAGCGTTACTGCATAGAGCGTGACTTCATCGTAAACGCGCCGCTGCGTATCGAAGGTTTTCACCTTATGGTGGAGCAAGTTGCGTTTCTGCCGTTCCTGCACGCCTGGAGCGCCACTGACAACAATGAGCGGTGATTTTTCTGCATAAGCCTGGGCGACGGCATTGACCATATTCAATCCGCCCACTCCATAGGTGACGACAGCTAAACCCAAGCCCCGAATGCGGGCATAAGCATCCGCCGCAAAGCCGACGCTCGGTTCGTGAGTCATGACAATGGGTTCGATCTTGCTTTGAGCGAGAACGTCGTAAAGGGCTAGGGCAAAGTCACCTGGAAGACCAAAGGCATGTTGTATGCCTTGTTCGTGCAAGATGTCGAAAAGATACGCAGCTAGTTGAGGCATTTTCACCCTCCTCAAGGCTCTCTTCAACTGAGCCGTGTTCGCTCTACTCCCCAGTAACAAGCTCAATTGAAGAGGCAACGCTAACGAGTACGGTTGAGCGTACCGAACTCAAGAGAAATCCAACCCTTGCAGATAGCGTTTGTAGTAAGCGCTTAAGCGCTTGTGGCACGCTCAGTGCCGACTACGAACCAATGCTATTTCAGTGACATTCGCCTTAAACCGATCGCTACAGCGAACTTTAAGCGAGTTTTTGGCCTGGAAGCAATTGTTTGCTCACCAGATACTCATAAAGTTCGTGAGGTTTAAGGTGGCAAAGATTCTTCGCCAACTCACTCATCTTAATGTTTTTGGGTAATACAGGAATCAGGGCGTTCCGCATCAACCCCAAGAACTGAGGTTCAGCAATCAGGAAGAGTTGCTGCACCGGATGAGCCTGGATGCAGTGGACGAGTTGAGTCGCAATGGTTTGGGCAAAGCGTCGCTCAAATTCCATCATGTGATTTTGGCGGCGATCGTCATAACTATGGGCTTGACCCCCAACACCACGATTGCGGCCCGTTTTAGCACTTGCCCAAAGCTCTTGACCTTGAAGTTCCTGGGCAGAATTTAACAAACACTCATGTTCAATCCACTGAGGATTGGGCTCATATTCAGGGAATTCTGCTAAATTTAATGTCAAAAAGCGTGCCTTTGTGCCATCTGCAACTGCAAGGAGAAATTGATTCATACTTCCCCCCTCTGAAAGGTTCCATACTTTGATCGTAGAACGCTGGACGGATTCTTCATCCGATATCGCATAAAGCTTAAAATTGTCTAGAGTTTCATCACCCAAAAATTGAGAAATTTTACGCACTTACGATACGTTGAATCCAAGAGTCAGGTCTCCGATCGGTTCTCACCCTAACGGATGTTATTGCTAGCAAAAGGGCAATCGCGATGACACAAGACGAACAACTCGCTCTCCTCCAACAAGGACTCAACAACTGGAATCAATGGAGGGAGCAAAATCCAGAGGTAAAGCCCAGCCTGATTAGAGCAGATCTGAGAAATGCCAGCCTCAGTGGGGTCAATTTGAGCGAAGCTGACCTGATCGGTACTGATTTTAGCGAGGCGAATCTCAAAGAGGCTAACCTTCAAAAAGCTGACCTCTACAAGGCTATTCTCAAGGAGGCTAATCTCTACAAAGCCGACCTCAGTGGAGCGATTCTCACCGAAGCCAATCTCAGTCGGGCTGACCTCAGCAGGGCTAATCTGAGTCAAGCGAACCTTATGGCAGCAAAACTGGATGGTGCCAACTTAGAGGAAGCTGTCCTAGTAGGAGCAACCATGCCGGATGGCACCATACACGATTAGCGATCGCATTTCACCCGAACTCAATGCCATCTCTGGTGTTTGATACCTTACGCAAGCTATGAATCGCCTGAAAGTTCCCAATTTGCATGAGATTCGCGCAGTAAAGCGATCGCTTCTTCAAAGGTATCCACGCAACGCGGTATCGTCATGTCAACTGGATGAGCCATTTGGGGTCGTACATCCACCATGTACGCTTGCGCCCAGGCAACTAGCTCCAACCACATTTCTCCAACCATAATCAGAGGGATATCGTGAAGTTGGCGAACTTGCAACAGTTGCCAAATCATCAACGCTTCGAGCGTCGTGCCAATTCCGCCCGGTACAACCACGAACGCATCAGAGAGCAGAACGAAGTGATGCAGCCGGGAAAAGAAGGTTCGATGCTGGTAAACTTGCTCGACAAAGGGATTGATTTGTTGCTCAAAATCCAACCCCACGCGAATGCCGATGGATTTAGTGCGATCGGCTGGATCGGCAATGACACTCCCTTCGTTTGCCGCTTGCATCAATCCTGGCCCTCCACCCGTTACGATATCGCACCCCATCACCGTTAGCTCGCTCGCCAGACGCCGAACTCCGTCATAGAGCGGGCTATCCGGTTGCAACCGTGCTGAACCAAAGATAGTGACTCGATAACGCTTGTGCTTCGGAGGGCGGATGCTGGTCAAGTTGTTCACCACACTCCAAAGCCCGAATACAGCTTCTTCTAGGACTTGAAAGACAGCTTCTCGATCCGAAACACTCGCGGTATCGGATTGTTGAGAAGGGCGATACTCCGGGTTCACTCGTTCACTCGTATCCATCTCACAATTTGGGGTGAAGATTTCAATCTTGGCACTTCCCGAGCGATTAAGGGCTGAGTTGTTGCAAATCTTGGAAAAGTCGTTTTTAGCTCTAGGGGCGTTAGCGAAGCGTTAGCGAGGAACGAGCGTCGGAACGAGCGTCAGCATTTGTGCCCGACTTTATCACTGAAATCATGGTTTTTATCCGCAAATGCTTCACCCTTTTCTGATGAAATACACCCTGCCTCAGGGCGCACAGCCGTGCGCCCCTACAAATTCAACGCGATCGCGAGAAAATGAGAGATTGCAATGCAACTTGGTGCCAGCCATGTCTCAACCTAAAGTCTTTATCACTCGCCGCCTTCCTACAGAATTAGAGCCATTGCAACAGGTTGCTAGCGTCGAAGTTTGGGCAGAACGCCAACCGCCGCCTTATGAGGTGTTACTGGAAAAGGTCAAAACGATTGATGGTCTACTCTGCCTGCTAACTGACCGAATTGACCGACAACTACTCGCAGCTGGAACCTCGCTCAAGGTCATCAGCCAGATGGCGGTTGGCTACGATAATATTGACATTCCGGCGGCTACACAACGACACCTTCCCGTCGGTCATACGCCTGGTGTTTTGACCGATGCGACGGCTGATTTTGCCTGGGCGTTACTGATGGCAGCAGCGCGGCGAGTGGTAGAGGCGGATCGATTTACGCGTGCGGGTGAGTGGCAGACGTGGGACCCGGATTTGTTGCTGGGGCCGAATGTGACGGGGGCAACTCTGGGGATTGTCGGGTTTGGGCGGATTGGTCAGGCGGTTGCTCGTCGTGCCAAGGGGTTTGAGATGCGGATTTTGTATGCAGGCAGGCAGCGATGCGATGTAGAACTGGAACAATTGTTAGGGGTGGAGTTTGTGGCGTTCGATCGCTTGCTGCAAGAATCGGATTTTGTCACGATTCATACTCCCTTATCTGAGGATACCTATCATCTGTTTAGCGATCGCCAATTTGAGTTGATGAAGCCATCTGCCATCTTAGTGAACACGGCGCGGGGACAAATCGTAGAGCCAAATGCCCTGTATCGGGCGCTGAGTACGCGACAAATCGCGGGTGCGGCGCTGGATGTGACGGAACCCGAACCAATTGGGATGGATAGTCCGTTGCTGACGTTAGATAACCTGATTATCGCGCCTCATATTGGTAGTGCTAGCCGACAGACGCGGGAAAAAATGGCAAATATGGCGATTGAAAATCTGATCGCGGGATTGAAAGGCGATCGCTTGCCGTATTGCGTCAATCCCGAAGTGTATCAGTGATATGCAATTTTTTTGCATCCCGGTTAGGGACAATGCAGATGCGTTTGTCGTTGGGCGTGAATTTCGGAAAGTCGGTTTAAGGCTTCTTCGGTGTACCTTGTCGCTTCTCGCTCGATGGCTGACCAAACTAAGTTTAGTGCTTTCAAATCTCGGCAGGAACGAATCAAGGTGCAGCAAGCGGCTACCCATTCTTCTAGTTGGCGATAGCTAATGAAGTAGCCACCCCTGCCTTGAATATGCACCCAGAGGATATGCTTCCACTTTTCCCAGCGCCAAACTCGGCTTGGGTCGATTTTGAGATAGTTGGCGAGTTGTTTTTTGGTGATGACGAAGGTTTCGGGGTTGATGCGACGGCGAAGGACGTTCATGGTTGTGGTGGAGTCGGTGCAATCTGGTTTGAGTTGTCAATATCTGGAATGACCCCTCCCCAGCCCTCCCCTGACCAAGGGGAGGGAGCAAGATAATTCTGATTCTCCTGAGAATAAAAGTTTTTCTTTCCTATTCCCCCCGAAATCAAGGGGGGTTGGGGGGTGATTCCTGGGACTGTTGCACGCAGGTTTCTAGCTCATCTGGTGGCACGTCAAAAACAACTTCAAAGGGAACGCTGGGCATGATTTGCTTGAGGATTCGCAGGTGTCCCTCTGCATCAACTCGACGACGAAAGCGTCCGACGATGAGGGTTCGCATGTTGGGGAAGGGACGGATGATGCACCAGGGAGTCAGTCGCTCTAAATAAGTCATGATGCTCTCCTAATCTGGTTGGCTGGTTGCTTTTTTATGGCGCTTTGAATGATGGTTTCAAGGGTTTGGCGTCTGATGTCGTTGTCTTTCGGGTGAAGTACCCAGGCGCTGATGGGATCGGGCTGGTAGGTGAGTTTGTAGAAGATTTCGGGGGTGATGATGACTTTCCAGACGGGCTGTTTGGGTTGTTTGCGAAGTCGGTAGCCGCGTTTGTGGAGTGCTGCTTTTATCACAGCAATTTCTGTGGCGACTCGTCGTGCTTCCGTCGCTTTGGATTTTTTCATTGGTATTCTATTAGTGGATACTACAGCGATTGCCCAGCAAGCGCTTGGCGCTCTAGGCAATTGCTTTTTTT
>DATNPC010000499.1:0-5608 GCA_036703375.1 Allocoleopsis sp. | reverse complement strand
GAATGCTGTCAGAGCAAGGCTTTTACGGCTATAAAGCTCGAACGAGCCTGACAGCCAGAATTCACTACTGGTACGGGATGTGTAGCTAATTGATGACACGCCTTAGACTTCACGAAAATTTCCAACACCAAGTCTAGTTTTGAAGCTTCTACATCCAGCTCCAGTTCCAAATCAGCACGAGTTTTGAGCGGACGAGTATTGTTTTCATCCGTCAGTAAATACAAAACTAGCTTAGCTATCTGCTCATTCCCTGGACCACAGTCTTTGACGACTTCTTCTAAAAATCGCTCAACAAGTTTTTCCTTATGACCATGTTCTCGATACTGTTCCAGCTTGCTAATTTTCTCTGTTTGTAACTGCGCCCCTACAATTTGCAATTCAATTGGACGCACCTCACCTAGCTCTCCCGCTAAATCTTGTACTAAGGCATCAATTAGGGCAGGTTCTAGAGGAAACTGAGCTAATTGCGTTAAATTTTGAATAACTGATTTAGCATCTTCAACTGAGAAATTACCTAAATAATAGAGAATATGTTTGTCTAGAATATTGTTATTAATAACCTCTAAACTAATGAGGCGATTGTTACACTCCAGCAGATAATACAGATAATCTTCTCGTAGCGATAGAATAACTTTCGTATACGGCACATCCAGGGCATCGCGCATAAACTCATAAAATGAGCGCCTCTGAATGGGGTCTTTACAAACAAAGAAAAACTCTTCAAATTGGTCAAAAATCAGAACTGTTAGTAGGTTATTTTCAGAATTTTTTCGCAACTGATCGAGGATAGACCTCTCCCCCAACCCCTCTCCTTGTAGGAGAGGGGAGCCAGACTCCTGGGGGGTTAAGTCAGATTCCAAATTTTCGCTCTCTACCAGTGCCTCTCTTAAACGTTTCCCCAGTTCGCGCACCCAATCGGTATAAACTTGCTGCAAAACAGGTACAACATCACGGGTTCCAATTGCTTTCTGTTTCAAAGCCGGAATTAACCCAGCTTGCACTAGCGAACTTTTACCAACACCTGACTGCCCTTGAATAACAGTTAGTTTGTGGTCATTACGTCCGATTCTTTCGACCAAGCGATTGACATCCTGTTGCCTTCCTGAAGCCGCAATTTCTTGAGCAACTGTCCCTTGTGTAGTAATGCCTGATAATACAGGATTAGCAACCTCTTGCCTTGGCTGCAACCGTCCTGCACCTACAAACGCCCGAAACCCATACTGTTGCTCGATCGATCGCTGGTCTTGCTTGATGTGGAAGGCTTGTAAATAATCCCCTTGCTTAAAATAGAGCGATCGCAATTCCTCTAAAATCCGAATATACAGCTCGGGATCGTAGTAAGGTTTAGTATCTGCTGCCGCCGTTTCCAAATTTGCGATCGCTTCTCGTGGATGACCCAGTGAGGAACGCGCCCTAGCTAATGAAAATAAATACCAACCCTGATGATAAGAGCGTACCGAGTCTAGACTGACGCTTTGTTCCAACGAGGCGGCAACTGATGCAGGGAGTTCAGCCCTTGCCAGAATAGAAAGGGCTGTTTCAGCCGCGTGTTTGGCTTCAGTCCAAGCTGATTTTGCCAGATGCACTTCAGCGAGAAAGCCATGAACTCGCGCCAGTCTGAACGGATGGGGATAAGTTTGATGGAGAGCCAATGCTTTTTTAGCAATTACCTCTAACTCATCCCACTGTTGCAACCGTTGCAGAATTTCCCCCAAGGCATTGATAAACTTAGCCACTAAGTCGGGTCGCTGAGCCTGCTCAAATACTGCTACACATTGCTGAAAATACTCTTTCGCTCGACTGCAAGCTTGCTCGTATTCTGCTCGATGCCTCTCCGCATAAGTGCGCCACCATAATCCCAGACTATGCAGTACACACCCGATACGCTCCAGGGATTTTAGATTTTGGCTTTCGCCCCCTAAATCCCCCAATTCTGGGGGACTTTGAGATGTCGGTTCCCCCCAGGATTGGGGGGCTAGGGGGGCTAATTGCTGCCAAAGTGCTAAACTTCGCTCTAAATGCTGTCGAGATTGTTCCATTGAACTATCAGCCGCTCGACCCAAGACAAATTCCAAACTAGCTTCGAGTTCCGCGTCTAACCTGACACCGCGACTTTCCAGTTCATGCCGTGCTGATTCGAGTTCACGACAGGAAGTAGAACCCGTTCCCAAATTGAGGGCAGCACTATCTAGAAATATGCCTGCACCCGCGTCTAAAACTTTGGTAAATACCTCATCGGTAGTTGTCTGGATACAGTGAATTAACTCTTCAGTTGCGATCGCAAATTCAACCGTTGTAAACCAACTCTGTAAATCTGGCGCTAACCGAATCAGCTTTTGCAGCACTTCATCCGTCACCCACCATACCAACGGGAAGTGAAAATTTTTACGAAACTCTTCCCGTACTTGGTTAGCACCCGTCAGCAGTCGATCGATGTCGCTAACTGACTCTAAACCGTAAAGCATTAATGCCTCTGGTTGCTCCCGACCGAGTTGTGCTTGGATAGTGGTATAGAGCGTTTTGACAGACTTATCCAAAACTATCTCTCGAATCTCAACCGAGCAGATTTCTCGCAGGCGTTGGATTAAATGCGATCTCAAACTGGCAGAATTACAACGTGCCAAAATCAGCGCAAACTGTCCCACATCCCACTCAATTGCCCTCGCGAGTTCCTCTAACGCCTCCTGGTTAGGGTCGTCAGCCATCCCTTCCGTGTGGTGTAAGGTAGTCATGACGTTAATCTCCCCGCTTCTGCCAAAATTGGATTAACTTCAAACCACGACCCATCGCGATCGCGGTATTCATACACAAACATACTGCGGATGAGGACTCGATATCCCTCATCACCACTTACCTGTTTCCGCTCTTTCACCTGACACAGCAACTCCCACTCATCATCTGTAATAGATAAGGTCATTTGATTGCGGCGAGCTTGTATCACCTCCTCTAACCCTTCACGATAAAGAGGTGGTGTTCGGTTCTTCTTAATCCAATCATTGAGGAGTCTCAGTAACTCTCGGACATGACCCCCACTGATAAGGCACAAGCGGTCTAAAGTTTCAGTAGAGTCAAAAATCTCTTCAATCAAGCCCAAACGTCGCTCGGGTTCTACATCCGGAAAAGCTCTCGCCAACACCATCTGTCGCATCAGTGCCATTCCTTCAGGGCATTCGCTGCCATTTCGTAACTTCACGGGTACCATCGGCAGTACCTTGGGATCTACGCCAAATCGATTGGTCAAGGCGTTCAACTCATTGGAGAACATCAATCCCAAGGGCATCGTATAAATCACATGGCAATTCAATTGGCGTAACTGTTCGCCTCGATCCACAAAAAGATATTCTGGCTGAGGGCGTCCCCACGGCTTGTTGCGACTCTCCACGCGATCGAGATTATCGACAATCACCACAAGTCCTTTTTTGCCATGCTGCTTCAGCTTCTCCTGTGCTGGTTTGAGTAGTTCCTCGTTAATTGCCTCTAAAATTCCATTGGTTCGCGGTTCTAGATATTCTCTTAACTTGCTGCGAAGTTCGGGACTGTTTTTCGCTTTCGCAGTGATTTCGCCAATCCCAAACGCTAGAGAAAACTCTCCGTCATCTTTTGTACTGACACCGAAATCTTTGACTTTAAAACTCTTAACATCCGCGTTTAAAACCCTGTTTGCGCCTTGAAGTAACTGCTGAAAACCCGTGGGTTGGAAATTGATTTGAGTTTCTTCCAAACTTTTACTCACCCGACGCGCGATCGCCAGTAAGATATCACCAATATCCACATCGCCCATTTCTAAGTCCTGGCTGGACTCGAAATAAACAACGTGGAGTCCTTCCTGCTCCAATTCTGCCTTGAGTCGCAGGAGTTCCGTAGACTTACCGCAGCCGATATGTCCTGTAAACAGTTCGCACGTCGGTTCGTCTGGGGAGAAAAAGGTGATGTTGTCCTTCAACTCCTCAATAATCTTTCCACCCCGCACGGATGAAAAATCAATATAGTATTTCTGGTCTTCAGGATTCTCCACGACCAAAGTCTTACTGGGGTTCGTTGCTTGAAAAAATTTTCTTAAATCTAGCGACATTAATTGTTGTACCCAATAGTTCGCTACTACTATCTATCTACCGTAGCTAATCTATCAAATTACGAAAAAAGTTTCGTCTGAATTTACTCCCTTTTTCAGGGAGGCTAGCAAGGAGCGAATCTAATGGGTATTGCGTTGAACTTAGTTGCGCTACTGAACTCGCTCTTATTTCACAGTAACTACTACTCCAAGACTTTCGTTCGCGATTCGGTCTACCGCACACAAAGCATAAGTTCCAGATTCAAGCTTTGCCTCTAACGTCGCCGCATCCAACACTTTTAGTAACTTCCAAGTATCATCTTTTTGCTGATAGAGCGTCCAAGATCGAATATCTCCTTTAGTCGCTGCCTGCCAGGTTAGCTTACCTTCTCTTACTCTCACACCTGTAGGAACGGCAGGTGGAACCGCGCCTAACCACGACATTGATGGAGCAAGTGCTAGTTCGGAATAAAGGGAAGTCTTGAACGCATCAACAACACCCAGGCGATTTTCCTTGAATACCTTCATGTTGTAGAAGATATTTCCTAAAGAGAGTTTTGAGGCGAGGTTGCGCGTAATCTCTACCTGTTTTTGGTACTCGGAAATCGGCCAATCCTTGCCATCTAAACTACTCAGCCGATTGCCAGGGTAAATGTGACGACGTTTGGGATTATTATCAGTCCACCATTGCAGCAAAACAGGATAACTTTGAGCGGGTGGGTCAATACGCCAATAGAGTTGCGGAGCCATATAATCAACCCAGCCCTCTTCTAGCCATTTTTTCGGGTCGGCATACAGCGCTTCATACTGATCTAATCCTTTAATTTGAGGGGGTTGTCCCGGACGATAAATGCCAAAGGGACTGATGCCAAACTTAACGTAGCGCTTTGTCGCCTGAATTCCGTTCGATAGGCGCTGCATCATGGTGTTGACATTATCCCGCCGCCAATCCCCTAAACTCAGCTTGCCTCCTGCTGCTTGATAAGCGGCATAGGTTTTGTCATCGGGAAAGGTTTGCCCTGTAACTGGATAGGGATAGAAATAGTCATCAAGGTGAATACCATCGACATCGTAACGACGCACGACATCGAGAATCACGTTATATGTCCAGTCTTGAACAACTTTTGCACCTGGGTCCATCCACCAGTCACTACCGTATTGGTAGACGTATTCCGGGTAAGTAGTGGCGATGTGCGGGCGAACCTTGGGGGATTGTTGTGAGGAGGTTCCAGCGCGGTAGGGGTTGAACCAAGCGTGAAGTTCGATATTACGCTTATGAGCTTCGGCGATCGCAAATTCCAATGGGTCGTAAAATGGGTCTGGTGCCTTGCCTTGAGTACCTGTTAACCACTCGCTCCAAGGTTCTAACTCAGAGGCATACAACGCATCTGCGGTCGGTCGTACCTGCAAGACTAAGGCATTGAAGTTAAGCGATTGTAGGCGATCGAGAATTTGGATGAGTTCGCTTTTTTGTTGTTCGACGGGCAACCCCTTTTGAGACGGCCAGTCCAGATTCCAAACCGTCGCTGCCCAAACGCCCCGAAACTCTCGCTGATG
>DATNPC010000498.1:0-3529 GCA_036703375.1 Allocoleopsis sp. | reverse complement strand
CGTTGCAATGATGACAACTTGCTGTTGGAGGTTGTCTTGGAATTCTGGATCGGGGACAGGACGGTTCAGGAACTTCCAGGCTGGTATGCGTTGGTAAGCTTGCTCTGGTGGAATCGAGAAGTCAAGAATCGAACGCAGTCTTAGGGGAGAATAGGTTCGTTGCAAAAAAGCGATCGCATTTTGCTGCTCTTCTCCGCGATCGAGATACTGACTCAAGTCCTGCTGAAAATTGGTATGGCTTTGCAACTGGGGTTGAGGCAGATCGACTAGCGATGAGTTTCCGTTCAGGGTATGAGCCAGAGCCAACAAATAGGCGAACGGACAGCCCTGAGAGCAGGTGGCATCGGTCGGTAATTCAACATCCCAACCGTAAAAATTGACATCTCCTTGTAAGCTCCAGTTGGGGCTGGCAATGGTGGGAGTAACCTTCCACCCCTTCGGTTCGCTCGTCGCCAATACAAACCAAGTTCCCTGCTGTTTGACGGCCGCTTGGATGGAGTTCGCCAGTTGCTCTGAATTCGGTTCTGGCCGATCGAGAAAATAATCGATACCGATGACCTTAACACCTAACGTCGAGAGCCGCGTCACGAGATTGGCTAAGTATCTACGATCCATCGGCTTGACTTGAAACTTGTCCATCGTTGCAGTTGCCTGGTTGATGGATTCGCGATCGATCGCAATCAGCAGCACGGGGGGTGGCATCTTAGGCGGTAACTGATTTGTGGCATTGCGATACATGGCTTGAACCAAAACTCGCCTATCTAGCAACCAATCTTGCACTGGAGTCATCAAGCTCAGCAGTAGAAGAGTCGCCAATGCTAAACCTCGTGAGGTAGGCCGGTATGTTTGCCACCGCTTCCATCCCAACGGTTCGAGCCGAAAAGGCGCAGTATTGGCAGGACTAAAAAATGAAGGAATTAGATAAGCCGAGGGATGAGCAAATTTCTCCACGGATTGGAGATGGTAGCAGGTCTGTTGTAATGCGTCGTGAGCATCCCGATGCTCGGCAAGCTGCTGACAAAACTGCTTGAGAAAAATCTGTGCTGCCTTATGAGGAATTGGCTCCCGCATGACTACCACTTGCATTCCCAACTCTACCAACTTGGTGGCAATGGGCAGACCACTACAGGAGTTAAAAACCGCAAGCTGCAAGCCATTTTCCCTAGCTTCAATTAGATGCTCTTCCAGTTCGCCGATCGACAAGGATAGATTAGATGCGATCGCAAGTCTCCCGCCGGTACTGGTTTCATCGCTGTGTCCGGCAAAAAACAGGACATCCCAACCCCGTTTATCGGAAATATCAGCGGCAATTTTGTTTTTGATCTCGATAACGCCATCGTCTGGCTGCCATTGCACCCGATAGATATCGGCAATAGATTTTAGAGAGGAGCGTAGCGTTTTCCAATCTTTGTGCAAAGGAAGTTCCGGGTCATTGCCGATTAGCGCTAAAATCCGGGGTCGTTTGTAACGTAGCGATTTTTTGACAGGACAGAACTCCGGTGAATGAGCAAAAGTTCGGGCAATACGAACTGTACCGAGCGGCGCTCGTTCTGAAGCGAGTTCCCACGCTTCCCAAGGTAGCCGCGCTAGCTCAATCGAGTTACAAGATATGAAAATATCAACACCAACTCGCTCTCGGGCCGCCATTCCTTGCTCGGATGAGTGTTGTGCAATATGGCTCAGTTCGTCTCGGATTTTTTCTTGAATCTTCCGAACCTCTCCCTCTGCCAACCAACGCTGGAAGCTTTTGATTAAATCTTGTTCTGCCTCCTGCAAAACATTTCCAGGATCGCCAAAACCAGGATTGAGCGCGCCACTGTGTTCTAGAGGTTGAGGTGGTCGCAGTTCGTAGAACTCAAAGTAGCGTTTCTGCCAGCGTCGATACCGTTTTTGCAGTTCCTCCGAATATTTCAGGCTGACATAGATGTCCTTGCTGCCGCTATCCCAAAGCAGTAGAAAGGAACAAAACTCATCCCCTTGTTGATGCCAAACCTTTAGCTTAAATGTAGACCGAGGTGTCATAAGGCTGACTCGGACTCGAAGGTATACGCAGGTAACGTTAGGGGAGAGCCATCCTTTGGCATAATAGTTACCACAAACTTCTCACCCCAATCTCCTTCGACATGGGCAAAGAGAAACTGGTCGTCAAGCTCCGACATCGCTTCCCGGAGAATGCCGGAGAGCTTGCTCACTTGGAGCTTGAGTTCATCGGGTAATGGTTCGCCCATCTGCGTACCGAGAATCAACAATAATGACCATTTGGGCGAAGGAAGCCCAGAGGTATCCGACCAAGTGAGAGCGCATAAGCGTAACATGCTCCCATCTAAGTTGATGTCTTGATAAGTCCGACCAGCTTGGAGGGGAATATCCATTCCCTGCTGTTTTAATTGTGCGATCGCTGCCTCAAACTGAGGACTCGTCCGGAACACGGGCGTAGGCGCGGTAAAAAATAATCCTAAACTGGTGGCCACCTCATCCATTTCTCCCTGCAACCATCGTGCTGCATTTATCGCTTTTGCAGCGAGCAACGTCAATACTTCTTTAATCCGAATGGAGAGCGAGACTGTTCTGAGTGTCTGCGTTTGCCATTGATAGAGTAAATCCAGTAGCTCTGGGCAAGTCAGGATAATCGCTCCTTGTTCCCAAGTTAAACTCTGCCACAGGTGGCGGTGAGGAGATTGTAAATTCGACAGTAATGTCTCTAATTCAGCCTGGGTCAGGAATAACTGAGTCGAAGCATGCATAGCGACGACAGGCAAAGCAATAGAGGTCGGTTCTAAGAAACGCAGAGAAAATAATAAGTGATTGGGTTCAGTATCAAATAAAGATAGCGGTAATTGGTAACTCCAGTCCGGCTTGGCTCGGAGATTAACAGATTGCCGATAACGATCGAGTTGATCGTAACGGAGAAGACCCCGAACGATCGCCTGTTCCTGTTCTTCTTGAACCTCAACGATGACGTAGAAATGAGCAATAAATTCTGGTAAATCGATCGCGGCTCTAGGAACACTGACTAATTCCTCATCAGAATTGTCAGTGGCAATCAAGCAAAGATTAAACTCGGAAACTTTTAGATGGCAAACGGCTTCAATCAAATTAGCATACTGAGGCTGCAATACCGAACAATGGTGCCAATCAATAGTTAAGTCAGATACTCGTTCGCCTAACCACTGAACAAAGCCAAGTAACGCTAGTACATTTAAGTAACATTGCCACTGATGTATTTCACCCGTGACGCGATCGCTAATTTGTGAGGCTCGATCGAAATGCTCTGGCTCCAGCCAAACGACTTCTGGATACAAACGTCTCAAATCCATTGATTGAGTGACATTAGTCATGGCTTAACTCCTTTAAATGTGGCATGAGTTTTTGAGTGATGAGAGCTAAACTTCGCATCCAAAAAATAATCACCCTAACCTTAAGATAATTTAAATGTTTGCAAAAACTAATGTTTCCTAATTGAGCTAATTTAAAGCCAAAATAAGTGAATAAATCGAGAATTAGCTGTAATGTTATCTTCTTCATAATC
>DATNPC010000497.1:0-9573 GCA_036703375.1 Allocoleopsis sp. | reverse complement strand
GCTCCAGTTCCTCTAGCCTTGCATCTTGACGCCGAATATGATAAAGAGCTTTTCGTACTAAATAGGGATGTCCACCTACAAACGTCATCAATTGCTCAACCTGAGGAGTTGACCAACTCAACCCATAGCGCCGTGCCAAATCCTGCACCTGAGCTGAGGTAAACTCCAGTAACTCGACATTTGTCCCCACATTAAACGGCGATTGATTAATATCCAGGGGAACGTAAACTTCGGTGGAATGTACCACTACCAATCGCAGTTTCTCCCAAAGTTCGCTCGTGAAATCGCCATATCGAGCAAACTCATACCAAGAGCGCAGTAAGGCAAAAAAGTCATCCGCAATTTCCCGATGAGGGAAAACTCGATCCACTTCGTCCAAGCCAATGACCAGAGGAGTATCGAGTTCCTCTAACAAACATTCCTCAAAGTAGGCAATACATTTATCCTTACTGCCATACCCCTGCCAATACTCCTCTAACTGATTCAACCGCTTCAGTCTGCGTCCCACCTGTTCGCAAAACCAGCGCAAGAATCGATCGAGGTCGCTCAATAGCGCACCATCTGCCCGTTGCAAAGTCAACGGTATCGTTTGATAGCCCTGTTCTTTCGCATGATTCAGAATTCTGGCCATCAGAGAGGTTTTGCCCATCTGTCTGGGCGCTTTAATCCGAATCAGCGCCCCTGGCTGCAAAATCTCCTCGAAACAATCCGCTTCAATCGGAGGTCGCTCCACATACAAACCAGACGTGAGAGGAACTGCCCCGCCTGGTTCCCGATGTACCTCTGGTTCCGCCACTGGCAAGGGTGGATGGTCGGGACTATCCACCACAGGCACTGCCGTTGGTTCTGACGATTCCTCGGTTGGAGCGAGGCCTGCCTCACCCCTACCCTCATCCGACAACAGCGCGAAGACTTCCTGCAAAATCCTTGGGGTATCCGCAGGCGACTTCCACTCCCGTTGCTGAATGCGTTGCAAATAGCCCCGCAAGTCGTAATTTAAAGGAGAATCGATCGCGAAATTGACCCGAATTGGCAGAATTACGGGTTTATGGTCGGAACGCTTATCCCGCAATTCCCTCGCCCGTCGCACCTCCTCTGTCACCATTTCGCTAGTTGCCGATTGCGGCGACAGCAACAGCAAAAAGTAATCGCATTGCTCCAATTCGCGATCGATCCGTTCCGGCCAATTTTCCCCCAACCGAATGCTCGCTCCCGCCATGAAAGGCTGATGTCCCGACGCTTTCAGGGCTTCATAGAACTGCTGAGCAAGGCTCAAGTCAGGGTCTCGACTGCGATAACTGATAAATACTTTGGCGCTTTGGGTAGACTCCTCCGTCCTTTGCCTGGGGTGTACAAACAAGTCTTTCTCGCCCCCTAAATCCCCCAATTCTGGGGGACTTTGAACGTCCGGTTCCCCCCAGAATTGGGGGGGGCATGGGGTCCCCTCTGGGGATGGGGGGAGTAGGGGGGCTAAATTTTCTCGCACCGTTGCCAAGGGTACTGCCAACGCCCCTTGGGAATGGTCAAAAGCCGCAATCAGCCCAATGACAGCCTGAGTTTCCGCATCAAACACAGGAGAACCGCTGTAACCTCCCTGTACTTGTTGAGCATCAGCCATTACCCTCAGCCGCAACATGGGTAAATTGCCAAAATCGGCTTGAGGATTTCTATCCGTCACTACCCCATCAATCGAAGCGCCTGCGGGAAAGTCCGGACGACCATAGCCGATACTGAGAAAGCGATGCATCGGCTCAAACCTCAGCGATAGGGGTACTGCCTCGCCTTGATAGCCGGATAACTGCAAGAGTGCAAAATCATCGCGATCGCTATTTCCCAAATATACCAAGCTCACAAGTTGCCCATTTACCCGCACCCGTTCCCATCCCCCACACTCCTCCACGACATGAGCGCAGGTGAGTAAATGCCCGTCCCGCGAGATGAAAAAGCCTGTCCCTCGGATATCATCGTCTGGAGTAGCAATGGCAACGGTACAAGTTTTAACCAGTTCCCAACTCATACAGATTCATTAGGATTGCGGTTTGCTAGCCATAGTCCAAGATACTTTAACCTTGAGCGTTGCTCCCCCAGAGGATTCCATCAGATAAACATTCCCCTTGGCCGTAAAACTAATCCCAAATTCAACTTCTGCACTCGTCGCTTGAGTTTCTTGATGCAACTGCTCAAAGGCTTTCGTCAGGGGGCGACATCCTCGAACAATCAAGGCTTTCACCACATCAAAATTTTGCTCCAGTTTCTTAATCGGCGGTTCTCCAGGAGTAGCAACCCGCTTCACTGCCTCCTCTGGCGCATCTACCGCAACCAGAATCGTACCGCCGTCTTCTGTATCCAATTCTAAAAGTTGTCGCGCCATGACGAATTAAGTTGCAAGTTCTGTCCAACTAACTTAGCTGCTGCGAGGGAAAAATTAAAGCAGTAGTACTCCAGCGTCGCGTATTTGCCAAGAAGGTGCTACTCTAAGCGATCGCGCTGGATGCTAATAAATTGTGCATGCGATCGGGCAAAACGGGCAAAAGAATTGAAGCAGACTGGCGTGCTAGTTGAGGAGGCAGAGGAGAGATTCATGAGCAATCGCTGGACACTCACTGGGAAAAAAGCCTTAATTACAGGAGGAACCAAGGGCATTGGTTTAGCGATTGCCGGGGAATTCCTATCCCTCGGTGCAAAAATTGCGATCGTTGCTCGAAATTCCGAAGCCGTGCAGCAACAGCTTGCCGATTGGCAACAGCAGGGATGGCAGGCGCACGGCATCGCTGCCGATGTAGCAACGCCCGATGGCCGTCAAGCGATTTTCGAGCAGGTTGGCGAGGCAATGGGGAGACTCGACATTCTCGTTAATAACGTCGGAACGAATATCCGCAAAAAAGCACTGGATTACACAGAGGATGAGTATGCATTCATCTTTCAGACCAACCTAACCTCGATCTTTGAACTGTGCCGACTGGCTTACCCCTTGCTCAAAACAGCAGGCAACAGCAGCATTGTGAATGTTGGTTCTGTTGCTGGACTGACTTCAGTTGGCACTGGCGCACCTTACGGAATGACCAAAGCCGCGCTTGTGCAACTCACTCGTTCGCTTGCGGTGGAATGGGCAAGTGATGGTATCCGAGTTAATACTGTTGCCCCTTGGTTCATCCGCACCCCTCTGACGGAATCTTTACTCAATAATCAGAACTTTCTGAGTTCTGTTTTATCCCGCACTCCCATGAGGCGAGTCGGTGAACCCGAGGATGTGGCGGGTTTAGTCGCCTTTCTCTGCATGCCTACAGCCGCCCACATTACTGGACAATGTATCGCTGTTGATGGCGGTTTTTTAGCCTTTGGTTTTTGAACAGTCTGCTATTGCAGTTCTCATTTCTCTACTGTGTCAACTACCTGCGTCAAATCAAAGATTATAAGCCTGGAGGGTGGGCATTGCCGATTAAAACTTGAACAACTGATTTTATCGTTGGTCGGCAATGCTCACCCTACGATTATTGATCTAAAGAGAAAATTTGATAAAGCGATGGTGAAGATTTAATGACCTAAACCAATTCAGCTAAATAACGCAATTTTTTCAGTGCAATGGCGGATTCATCTATCAATAGCAAGTCACTAAACTGGTATTAAGTCAACTAACTTTCTGAAGTCAACGATGTACCAGGCAGAGTATTTAAGTCTTATGTTCTCTGGATCGAAGGGTTGTTTCAATGTTGGTGACATCGGAGAAACAACCTGGGATGATGTTCGATTAATCATTACTCAAAATCATACCACCACAGTGCAAAATCTAGCGGGTGGCTTTGAAAAGATGGAAGAACATTTAAATCGCCAATTAACCCGCTATAGAGAAAAAGGTTGGGAACCTATAAAAGTTGAAAGACCAGAGGAAAAAAGCCAAAGCGATTGCTTAAAAAAGACTATTCACTGTATCCTAAAGCGAGCATCAAATTGAGATTTAGACAATCCTTGCGCTCCAATATTTACAGCGGAACCTAGGTCGCTAGCCATTGGTAACTGGTCACTGAAACAGTGAACCCCGGAACATTAGCGAAGATGTGGGGTCTTGGATAGGCAAAGCATTGGTGATATACAAGACTTTGCCTAACTGTTTACCAAAGGCTCGATGAAATTTAGTTTGAATCCCCTAGCGACGCACAAAGTAAAGACGTGGAAGCCGCACCCAGCTACTGCTTGGGTGCTGGCGAGTTTGTGGCTGCTCTCGATCGCATTCCTGGCTTTCTTTGGGAACTTGGGTAGCACCGGATTGATCGATGAGACGGAACCGCTGTTTGCTGAAGCGTCTCGACAAATGACGGTAACGGGAGATTGGATTACTCCGTTCTTCAATAATGTGCCTCGGTTTGATAAGCCGCCATTGATTTACTGGAGTCAAGCGATCGCTTATCTTATCTTCGGGGTTAATTCGTTTGCCACCCGCTTCCCTTCGGCCTTGGCGGGATTGGTTCTGGCGAGTTTTTGCTTCTACACCCTACGGTATTTCGGTAGTCCTGTTAGGAACTGGAGAGGAGGACGCTCAGACGCAACGACGCAAGGACGCGGAGATTTTAGTCCAGAACTCGCTGAGTCTGCTGCCCAATCTACCATAAGCGATCGCTTCTCACGGCAATGGCCGTCCTGGCTGGTAGCTAGTTTGGGCGCGGCAATAGTGGCGTTAAATCCTCTGATGCTGTTCTTCGGGCGGACGGGTTACTCAGATATGTTGCTGAGTGCTTGTATGGGGGGTGCGCTTCTGGCTTTTTTCCTTGGTTATGCTCGAACTGAGCAAAAGGACGGGGGGACAGGGGGACAAGGGGATGCCCAGAACGAGCAGCACCTCTCCACCTCAAAAGATGTATCGCGCCCTATCACTTCATCAAGATGGTACCTAGCTTTTTACGTTCTGCTTGGTTTGGCTGTCCTAACTAAAGGCCCCGTTGGTGTAGTTTTGCCGGGGTTGATTATTGGTTCTTTCCTACTGTATGTGGATAGAGCAAAGGAAGTTTTGAGGGAAATGCGTCCCGTTCGGGGCGCTTTAATTTTTCTAGCGTTAAGCTTGCCTTGGTACATTTTGGTCACGCTACGCAACGGCGAGACTTACATTGATGCGTTCTTTGGATACCACAATTTTGAACGGTTTACCAGCGTAGTCTATCACCATCAAGGCCCCTGGTACTTTCACATCTTAGTGTTTTTAGTTGGCTTTACCCCTTGGTCGATCGCGTTACCCGCTGCAATCGCTCATATCCCAGTGTTCCAACGACGGCATTGGCAAAAATCGCCGCGCTCGACGCATTTGGGATTATTTGCGCTGTTTTGGTTCTTGATTATCTTGGGCTTTTTTACGATCGCTGCCACGAAATACTTTAGCTATAGCTTACCCGTCACGCCTGCGGCAGCGATTCTGGTGGCACTGTGGTGGAGCGAGGGGATTGTTCGAGGGCAGATTTTTCACCAAACTAACCATCGCCTCACACTGACGACTGTTTTGGGAGTTCTGCTGTTTCTCGCACTGGCTGGTGCCTGTTATTACTCTCCCCATTGGTTAGGCAATGATGCGTCCATGCCGAATCTGGGGTTACGGATTAGCCAAGCGGGGTTGCCTGGGATTGGTGCCGCGATTTGGGGAATGAGTGCGATCGCAGGTATTGTTGTCTTGATACGACGACAGGCCTATCAGTTCTGGTTTGTCTCGTTTCTGGGATTTGTTGCTTTTCTCATGTTCGTCATCATGCCTGCCTCCGGCATCATCGATCTAGAACGTCAACTGCCTCTCCGCCAAATTGCTCAATCTGTCGTGCAAGTTGAAGCACCTGGGGAAGAAGTGGTGATGATAGCAGACGGATTTGAAAAGCCCAGTTTGGTGTTTTATACCAAAAGACATGTCACGTTTTTGCACAAACCGTCAGAAGCAGTTTCCTATATCCAGAACGCCCAGTCTCAATCTGTACTCGTAATCGCTACCCAGGAATCTCTCGACCAAACCGGATGGCAACCCAACCACTATCAAGAGATTCGTCAGGCAGGGATTTATCGCTTAGTTCGTGTATCAAGGGTGAAGGTTCTCTAATGCAGACAGCTCAGAAGTGGTTGGCACAAACAGACAATCAGTCAGTCCTAATTTTGTTGATTGGAGGACTGTTATTTCGGACTATCGTGGCGTTCTGGCTTTACCCCGGTTTTGATGAAACGTACTACTATCTCTACACCTTACATCTTGACTTATCGTATTTCGATCATCCAGTGTTAGTGGCACTGATTACAGGGTTAGGGCCGTGGTTAACGGGAGACGTTTCTCAATTTACAATTCGGTTTGGGGCGCTGATTTTACATACCGGCAGTTTGTTGCTGCTGTATCTGACGAGTGCGCGACTGTTCTCGGCAAAAGCAGCAAGATTTACGTTAGCGATCGCTACCATCATTCCAATATTTCAAATCGGCTTTGGTGTACTGACGCTACCCGACAATCCACTCATCTTTTTTTGGTCTGCTAGCTTGTACTGTGCCGCTGATGAATTCTTTCCACTGCAAAAATCTAGCTTAGGCGATCGCGGCTTTCACTCTACTGCCTACCAACCCACTTATCGCTTAGCTCTGTTGGGTGTCTTGGTGGGTTTAGCCTGCCTCGGCAAATATCATGGCTTTATTTTGGGCGTAGGGTTGATAGGTTTTTGTTTGATGAGTGCGCGTTATCGTCCTGCGCTGCTTTCGCCCTGGGCGTGGCTGGGATTAGGCTTATTTGTCGTTACCATTTCCCCTATATTGATCTGGAATTTCCAACACGATTGGATTTCCTTTCGCTTCCAACTATCCCTGCGTTTTCAATCCGAACCTGGAGTAGTCAAACACAGGAGCTACAAACCGTTGAAAGTGGTACTGGTGTTTTTATCGACACTAGCTTACCTATTTCCTACTCTCGGATTACCGCTGTGGTGGGTGAGTTTGCGATCGCTATTTACACAAACCACTCAACTGTTTTCCCAAAAAGTATTCAACGATGAGGACTATTTCCGGCAAAAGCAACTATTAATTTTATGGGTATCTCTGCCCCTAACCTTAGGTTTCACCCTTTTAGGCGGTCGAGAACAAATTTTGCCCACATGGTCGCTGCCAGGATTTTGGGGATTAACAGTGCTACTCGGTCAACAGGCGGTGATTTGGCAACAACAGTCTAAACGTTGGGTACGGCGATGGTTGCAAGGCTCGGGGATAATCATTGGTACTGCTTTACTGGTTGCCCTGCTCCATGTGACAACAGGCACCTTGCAAACGGGGAGTCAATATGCAGTGCTAGGTGGATTTTTAGCCGCTAAGGACGACCCTTCCACAGAACTAATTGATGTTGAGCAACTGCGGCGTAGCTTTGCCGACTCTCCTGTCCTGAGTGCCGCTTTGCAAAACTCTAGCTTTGTCTTTTCCAATAGCTACTATCTTAGCGGCCCCATAGGCATGGCCTTGACGCCTCTTTTTCATACGCCAGTTACCTGCTTTAGTGAGGATATGCGTGGCTTTGCTTTCTGGTCGCGACCCGAGCAATGGCTGGGAAAAGATGCTCTATATATTACGATTTCCCGCTTTCACAAAATGAAAGGGCTAACGGATGAATTTCGCACTTACTTCAGCAGCCTACAGGAAATTGCAACGGTACCTATGCGACGAGGCGGAGTCGTTACAGAAGTCTTTTACGTCTATCAGGCTAAGACGCTGCTCAAGCCCTACCCTCGACTTTATGGCATCTAACACGAATCATCTAGAGCGATTTGCCACTCTGAGGAAATGTATTGTGACTCCCATAGAGTGTGTTTTCAAACCCTTCGATCCCCCCCATTTCCCCCTATCCCCAGAGCTATGCTTTACCCATAAGTCCCAGAATGCTGTAGGGGCGAAGCATTTGGGCGATAGCAAGAAGACAAAAACCAAGGTTTTTCTTCCCAAATGCTTCGCCCTTCCACGCAATCGCTTTGCTGCTAGCGCACCATGCTACGCAAGCGCAAACGCCCTTCCACGCGATCGCATGATGTCACAGGTTGAGGGCGAAGCATTCGCGAAGAAATATCCGGGTGCGAGCGACAAGATCAAACGCGAATGCTTCGCCCCTACAGAGTTTCAGGAGATATGGGTAAAGCATAGATCCCCAGAGGAGGCAAGATCGCTTCAGACGCCGCCTACTTTACGCTGAAGTCAGTGCCATTCTTTTAACACCCTCTCCTGTTCTTTTGCATGCGATGACATCAGGTAAATTTAACTCTCCCTTTTTCTTTATTCCCGGTTTATCAGTGATGGATCGATACCTCACTGCCGAGATTGTCCTGCCGTTTTTGTTTGGTGTCGGCGCTTTCTCTTCAGTCGGTGTCGCGATCGGTACTTTATTCGATCTGGTTCGTAAAGTCACCGATGCAGGACTGCCCTTAGAAATTGCCGTCCAAGTCCTGCTGTTGCAGATGCCACAGTTCATCGCTTATTCGTTCCCAATGGCGATGCTTTTGGCAACACTCATGGCATACAGTCGCCTCAGCAATGACAGCGAGTTAATTGCCTTGCGTAGCTGCGGTGTTAGTCTTTACCGATTTGTCGCGCCTGCCATAGTCTTTAGCTTATTAGTCACCGGCATCACGTTCTTATTCAACGAGTTAGTCGTCCCTGCTGCCAACTACCAAGCCTCGGTCACTCTCGAAAAAGCGTTGAACGATGACAATCCAACTTTCCGGGAAAGCAATATTTTTTATCCAGAATACGGAGAAGTGAGGCAGCCGAATGGTAAGAAAATTAAGAAACTTAGGCGCTTGTTTTACGCCAATCAATTTGATGGAGAGCGCATGAAGGGATTGACGATTTTGGATTGGTCTCAACAGGGCCTTAACCAAGTCGTTACGTCTGACTCCGCCGTTTGGAATCCCGATCGCAGTACCTGGGATTTTTTCAATGGCACAATTTATCTAATTGCCCCCGATGCATCTTACCGCAATGTTGTGCGGTTTGAAAATCAACAGTTGAGATTGCCGAAAGGACCTCTGGATTTAAAAATTAAAGACCGCAAATCCGATCAGATGAACATCGCACAAATTTTGCCGCGCATGAAACTGGCACGGCTTGCGGGCGACACCAAGCAGGTGAGGAAGTTTACCTTACGCATTAACCAAAAATTATCGTTTCCATTTGTTTGCTTAGTGTTTGGGGTAGTAGGGGCGGCTTTAGGCACTCGACCTCAACGTACCAGTCGAGCTACCAGCTTCGGTATCAGTGTCGTCATCATTTTTTCGTATTACCTACTGCAATTTTTCACAGAAGCCTTGGGTTTATCCGGCGTTCTCTCTCCTTATATGGCGGCATGGTTGCCCGACTTATTCGGCTTGGGCGCTGGAGGAGTCTTTCTCGTTCGTGCTGCACGCTAGGGATATCAGTGAGCAGTGAGTACAAAAAACATCCCCCTAAGTTGAATGGCACTGACTTAAAATCAATTGTTCCTTGGAAAAACCCGGACTTGGGGGACGTTGCCCCCCAAACCCCCCAGTGGGGGACGAAGTGCCTCCCCCACGCCCCCTGCACAAGGGTTGATTGGTGTGATGACTTTTCTTA